>DATGYU010000431.1:0-37368 GCA_035297625.1 Prolixibacteraceae bacterium | reverse complement strand
TCGTAATTGACATTGGCTACAAATCGGATGGTATTGTGAGCCTGAACGAATTCCGTTACAATCCGGAATTAAAACCAAAGGATAAGGTTGAAGTTTACATTGAATCTCTGGAAGACGTAAAGGGCCAGATGATCCTTTCCCACAAAAAAGCAAGAGCCATGCGCTCATGGGACCGTGTAAACGAAGCGCTTGAAAAAGATGAAATCATCAAGGGTTACATCAAATGTCGTACGAAGGGCGGTATGATCGTTGACGTGTTTGGCATCGAAGCATTCTTGCCAGGATCACAGATCGACGTGAAGCCAATCCGCGACTACGATATGTATGTTGACAAAACCATGGAATTCAAAGTGGTTAAAATCAACCATGAATTCCGTAACGTGGTAGTTTCTCACAAAGCATTGATCGAAGCTGAACTCGAACTGCAGAAAAAAGAAATTATCTCTAAACTTGAAAAAGGACAGGTACTGGAAGGTACTGTTAAAAATATTACTTCCTACGGAGTATTTATCGACCTTGGCGGCGTAGATGGATTGATCCATATTACTGACCTGTCATGGGGCCGTATTACTCATCCTAACGAAATCGTTGAACTGGATCAGAAACTGAACGTTGTAATCCTTGACTTCGATGATGAAAAGAAACGTATTGCTTTAGGTCTGAAACAGCTGACCCCACATCCATGGGATAGCCTTGGCGCTGAACTGAAAGTTGGCGACTCAGTAAAAGGTAAAGTGGTTGTGATGGCCGACTACGGTGCATTTGTTGAAATTGCTCCCGGAGTAGAAGGTTTGATCCACGTTTCTGAAATGTCATGGTCACAGCACTTACGTTCTGCTCAGGACTTCCTGAAAGTAGGCGATGAAGTGGAAGCTCAGATTTTAACTTTGGACCGCGAAGAACGCAAAATGTCTTTGGGTATCAAACAATTGAAATCAGATCCATGGCAGGATATCGACACTGTATTCGGTGTTGGAACAAAACACAAAGCTACTGTTCGCAACTTCACCAACTTTGGTGTATTTGTTGAAATTCAGGAAGGTGTTGACGGCCTGATCCACATCTCGGATCTTAGCTGGACCAAGAAAATCAAACATCCTTCAGAATTCACTTCTATCGGATCAGAAATTGAAGTAATTGTATTGGACATCGACAAGGAAAACCGTCGTTTGAGCTTAGGCCACAAACAACTGGAAGAAAATCCATGGGATGTATTCGAAACCATCTTCTCTGTTGATTCAGTACATGAAGGAACGGTAGTGGAATTATTCGACAAGGGAGCAACCATTGCTCTTCCTTATGGTGTTGAAGGTTTTGCCACTCCACGTCACCTTGTAAAAGAAGACGGAACACAGGCACAGCTGGAAGAAAAACTGGAATTCAAGGTAATTGAATTCTCGAAAGCTGCCAAACGGATTATCTTATCTCATTCAAGAGTATTCGAAGATGAGAAAAAAGCTGAAGAAACAGCCAAGAGAAAAACCCGTACTGCTGCCAAACCTACTGAAAAGAAGGCTGTAAAACCTGCAAAAGAAAACACCGGTGAAAAAACCACCCTTGGTGATATTTCTGAACTTGCAGCATTAAGGACTCAGATGGAAGCTGACGAGCAGAAAGAAAACTAGTCTGTAATGATAAAAATCCATTAGAATTTAATATATTTCAGTTATGGATTTCGAAATACAAAAACTTACAGATTATTCGCTCGTTAAAGTGTTGGCAGAGAAATTAGACATCACTAATTCACCTGCCTTAAAATCAGAATTGAATGCAGTAAATGCAAAAGGCGAAAAAAACATCGTTCTTGATGTCAGTGATTGTGAATATTGTGATTCCTCAGGGTTGAGCGCTATTTTAGTAGCCAACCGATTGTGCGAGGATTCAATGGGAACATTCATATTAACCGGACTTCAGACCGATGTTGAGCAGATCATAAGAATTTCGATGCTTCATACCGTTTTGGTCATTACCAGAACGGTTGAAGAAGCAGCGAGTATCTTAGTGGAAAAAGAAAAGATTTAAGCGTTATTTTTAACAGACAGTATGTCTTTTCAACTTACCATATTAGGCTCCAGCTCTGCATTACCTACATCAAACAGATATCCAACCGCCCAGGCACTCAATGTGCTTGGGCGGTTTTTTTTAATCGATTGCGGAGAAGGTACCCAAACCCAGATGCGCAAATACAAAATCGGCTTTTCTAAAATCGATCATATCTTTATCACCCATACCCACGGCGATCATATCTTTGGTCTTATAGGCCTTATTTCAACCTTCGTTTTACTGGGAAGGGTAAAAGACCTTCATATTCACTCTCACCCAGGATTAAAGAAATACACCATGGCCCAGCTAAGGTTTCTTTATGGAGGTGAAATACCCTTTAAGGTGGTTTTCCACCCCTTGGATTATGAGCATGAACAGTTGATCTACGAAGACAAAAAAGTAAGCGTATTCTCTTTCCCTTTATCTCACAGAATACCGACTTGTGGCTTTAGGTTTGAGGAAAAGGCAGCATTGCCCAATTTAAGGCCCGAGCAGCTGGAAGAATATAAAATCCCCATACGCGACAGGCAACGCATTAAGGAAGGGGGCGACTTTATCACCCCGGAAGGAAAGGTAATCCCGCATGCTGAACTTACCATCAACCATTACAAACCACGCTCTTTTGCCTTTTGCAGCGACACCCGCTACGAAGAATCCTATATTGATTCGGTCAGGAATGTGGATCTGCTTTACCACGAGGCAACCTTTGCACAGAACAATCAGGAACTGGCCTTGCAAACCTATCACTCCACAGGAAAAGATGCAGCCACAGTCGCTGAAAAAGCAGGAGTTGAGAAACTACTCATTGGTCATTTCTCTGCAAGGTACAAAGACCACTCCCCCATTTTGGAAGAAGCTGTGAAAATATTCCCCAACACTGTGGCCATTGCAGAAGGAGATGTGTTTGAGGTAGAAAAGAAAAAAGTTTAGGGGGGGTGACTTTAAGGACCTTAAGAACTTTAAAGACTTTAATGTCCTTAAAGTCTCAGGGGAGAAACCGTATTACTGGCTACTGATTACTGATTACTGCCAACTATTTCTCTTCTTCAAAAAACTCTTTGTTGAAGTTGACCAGGTACAGCTTCTCTGTTGGTCGGGTAAAAGCGGTATACAGCCATCTAAGGAATTCGGTATTGATCATGTCTTCGGTCAGGTAGCCCTGATCAATAAAAACAGCGCTCCATTGTCCGCCCTGTGCTTTATGACAGGTGACCGCGTAGGCAAACTTCACCTGCAAAGCATTAAAGTAAGGGTTCTTGCGGATCTCTTCCCAACGTTTTTTCTTATTACGGATTTCAATATAATCCTCGGCAACGGCATCAAACAGTTTACGGTTCTGTTCACTGGTCAGTGAAGCTGATTCAATTGACAGGGTGTCGAGTATGATTTTACAGTCAAATTCAATATCAGGGTAGTCGAGTAAGCGTAGGCTTACATTGGCAAACCGGAAGCCGTAAAGCTCCTCATATTTATAAATGGAGATGATCTGGGCGATGTCGCCATTGGCAATAAAGTCAATCTTTTCATTCTCCTCCAGCCAGAAATAGTTGTTCTTTACCACCATGATCAGGTCGCCGGTAGATATATCGGCTTCTTTGTATAAAATAGCGCTTCTGATGCCCTCATTGAACTTGTTGGCACGTTTGTTTGACCGGGTGATTACAATGGTTTCTATAAGCCCGAAATGGTCATAACAGGTCGAAATTTCTTCAATAAGGTCAGCGCCCGACAACCGGCGGATATCTTCAAATGGTTTGTAGTCCAGATGAAAATAACCAAAATGATCTTCTCCCCGGGTGATCAGGTTGCGCAGGAAAGTGGCATTAAACAGGATACCAGAGTTTTTATCCTGCCTGACCACCTCAGTCAGTTCATGTTCATACACTTCACGGTCATACAGTTCCAGTTCCTGGGCTGACAGGGCGGGGCTTACATCAAGGCCCACAGGAGGCAGCTGAGCGGTATCGCCCACCAGTATCAACCTGCAGTTATGGCCGGAGTATACATATTCAATAAGGTCTTCCAGCAACCTGCCCGATCCAAATATGGAACCTTCGGCCGTAGCATTTGAAATCATGGATGCTTCATCCACAATGAAGAAGGTGTCTTTACAAAGATTTTTATTCAGCACAAAACGGCCAAAGCCATCGCTGGATGATTGTTGGCGGTAAATATTTTTATGAATGGTATAGGCATTTCTTCCTGTATAAGTAGAAAGTACCTTTGCGGCACGTCCTGTCGGGGCAAGTAAAACAGCATTGAACTTAAAAGTGGCAAGTGTTTTTACCAGGGAGCTTACCAAGGTTGTTTTACCTGTACCTGCATAACCACGCAACAGGAACACGGCATCCAATCCAGATTCTGAAATAAATTCAGCCAGTTTAGCGGTAAGTGATTCCTGCCCGGAAGTGGGCTGCAACCCTAAATTTCTAATTATCTCGGACTGAAGATGTTTTTTTATCATAGAGAGGCAAATTAACACAAAAAGCAAAGAAATTTATCTATAATTTTTTATAAATTTGCAATTATACAAAACTAAACTTAAAACTATAAAGATGAAAACGGCTCTGCAAATTGTACTTGTGGCTTTGATTCTCATTCTTTCTTATTTTTTGTATACAAGTGTAAAGAGGCCTCTTAAATTTGAAAAAGAAAGGGAGGCAAGGTATGAGTCAACAATAAAACGTCTTGTTGACATTCGAAAGGCGGAACTTGCTTACAAAGAAGTTAATGGCAAGTTTACCGGAAGCTGGGATACGCTTGTTAATTTTGTTAAAATAGGCAAAATGCCTTTGGTACGCAAGATCGGCATGTTGACCGACAGTATGATTGAAGCGGGAATGACCGAAAAACAGGCCCTTAAAGAAGGGAAAATTATCAGGGATACGGTATATGTGAATGTACTGGATACTCTTTATGGAAAAAATTATGACATCAATAAGATTAAGTACATTCCTGTAAAAGACACGATGGCAGAGTTTCAGTTAGGGGCAGGCACCATTAAAACCGGCTCAGGTATCAAAGTACCTGTTTTTGAAGTGAAAGCCCATAATAATATCATTCTGCATGGATTAGACAGACAGCAGATTGTCAACCTCAATGAATCAAGAAGAACCAATGGCAAATATCCCGGTTTAAAAGTGGGATCATTGGAAGAAACAAATAATAATACGGGTAACTGGGAATAAATCCTCCTTATGCATGAGATAACTTTAATTGACGAAACATTTGATTTAAAAAACGCTTCAGAATATCATTTATCCATCCAGGTTGGCCTGGATGGATTTTCTTTTTGTATTCTGGATGTGCTGCGCAAGAAATATCTGGTACTTCAGCATATTCCTCTGGCGGTTGGTAAAACCCAGTTTTTGCCAACAAAGATGGAGGCCATATTCGATTCCGAGGAAAAGCTGAATGCCTCTTACCAATCCGTAGCGGTCACTTATGCCACCAACAAAGCGACTTTACTTCCAAAGTCCTTTCCGGAGAGTGACCTGTTTGTAAAAATAGCCTCATTGACCAACGATATCAGCAAGAGTGAGGATATCGGGGTGAGTGGTCTTGCAGGTTTTAACCAACAGATTATTTTCAGCTATCCCAAAGAACTGCTGGCATTGCTCAACCGTAAATATGCAGGATTCAGCTTTAAGCATAAATCTGTCCCTTTACTGGCTGCTGTTGTGGATCAGCAAAATGAGAAGAACAACACCCTGCTCATCAATTTTGAAAAACAATATATCCGGATGATGGTCCTGAAAAACAGGCAGCTGGAATTATATAATAGTTTTTATTTCAAAAACGAAGCCGACTTTTTATATTATACCCTGAACATTTGCCATACCCTGCGCCTTAACCCTGAGAGCGACGATATACTCATTGGTGGTTATGTGGCAGATGATTCCAATTACATCAGGCAATTAAAAAAGTATGTCAGCAATGTTTATTTTTTAAAACCACCGGCAGGTTTTTATTACAGCAACACCTTCGACAAGGTACAAAAACATCAGTTTGTAAGTCTTTTAAACTCTTATCAATGCGGATAGTAGGCGGAAAATATAAAGGGAGGGTATTCACCCCGGGTAAGACTTTCAAAGCAAGACCCACAACGGATATGGCCAAGGAAAGCTTGTTCAACATACTACAAAATACAATCGATTTTGAAAGCATTCGTGCCCTCGATTTATTTGCAGGAACAGGCAGCATCAGTTACGAACTGGCCTCGCATGGCTGTACCGACATAACGGCAGTAGAAATCAATGCAGATCATGTTCATTTTATTAAAGAAGTGATGGAAAAGCTGGGAGAAAAGAATATTCGCCTTGTCAAATCCAATGTGTTTGTCTTTGTTACCCGCATTAAAGAGCAGTTTGATCTCATATTTGCCGACCCCCCCTATGACCACCCTAAATTTGCGGAAGTGGCAGAGCTTATCTTTAAAAACAATTTGCTGAAACCAGGGGGAACATTTATCCTTGAACATTCAGGTCAATTTGATTATTCTTCCTTGCCCCATTTCAAGGACTTGCGCAGATACGGGAGCGTACATTTCAGTATCTTTACACTTCCTGAATAAATCAAATAACCGCTCTTTTTGAAATATGCTGAAAGCACTGTAATATTTTATTAATTTTTGAAACCAATACCTAAGTTTTCAATTCTATATTATGGACTTATTTCAGGCAAATGATGTTGTAAAAGAATATGCCGGGCATGTAGCCTTAAGTGGTGTCAGCATAACGGTAAAGGAGGCGTCTGTCTTTGGTTTGTTGGGCCCTAACGGTGCGGGCAAAACGACCCTTATCAGAATCATCAATCAGATTACAGCTCCTGACAGCGGGCAACTGTATTTTGAAGGCAGGCCCTTAAAAGCAGACGATATCTACCAGATTGGCTACCTACCTGAAGAACGAGGGCTTTACAAAAAGATGAAAGTAGGCGAACAGGCCCTTTACCTAGCCCAGCTGAAAGGGATGCAGAAAAAAGAGGCATTGAAGAGCCTTAAATATTGGTTCGAGAAGTTTGAAATCCAAGCCTGGTGGGGTAAAAAGGTAGAGGAGTTGTCCAAAGGTATGGCCCAAAAAGTGCAGTTTATCACAACAGTGATACACAGGCCTAAACTATTGATATTTGATGAGCCCTTTACTGGCTTTGATCCTATTAATACCAACCTTATCAAGAATGAGATTCTTGAATTAAAAAAGCAGGGGACCACCATTATCTTCTCTACTCACAACATGTCGTCGGTTGAAGAAATATGTGATCACATTGCCCTGATCAACCAGTCAAAAAAGATTCTTGACGGCCAGATTGATCAGGTAAAACATCAATTCAAGACCAACACCTTTGAAGTAGTTTACCGGGGTGAGCAAACCCATGAGAGCCATGGAATGGGACTACATTTCAACATTCTGGAACAAGGCCAGCTGTCGCCAATGACCCATCAGATGAAAATCCAACTCGCTGCAGGGCAGTCGAACAACGACCTGTTAAAGTTATTAATGAACCAATTTGAAATTGTTTCATTCAATGAACTGATTCCAAGCATGAATGAAGTCTTTATCCATGCGGTAGAAAATGCAAACCGTGCAAACAAGAAGTAAGCCATGAATAAATCATTTTTGATACTTAAACGCGAGTACCTTACCAGGGTAAAGAAGAAATCATTTATTATCATGACCTTGCTGGTTCCACTGATGATGGCAGCTTTTACGATCTTGCCCGCCTATCTGGCCTCCATGGACGATACCGAACAGCGAACCATCGCTGTATATGACCCCACAGGCCTTATTTTAAACAAGCTGGAAAACCAGCCATATACCAAGTTTCATTATATTCCTCAACAGCAATACAACGAAATGAGCAAGAATTTCAAAAGCAATGAGTTTTATGCCTTGCTCTTTATTCCACCCAATATATTGACTACCAATCAAGCCCAGCTTATCTCTGACAAACAAATCACTTTCGATATAAAGAATATGGTAACCGACCGTATTGCCACCATCATTGAAAGTGACAAAAGACAGCAGGTGATTAATGAAACAGGCATTCCAGATTTGGAAAAAAGGCTGGCTTCTACAAAAACACATATATCGCTCAACACCATAAAAATAGGTGATAAAGGAGAAGCTGTAAAAAGCTCCACGGAGATGGCCATGGCCATTGGTTATGTGGCAGGCTTTATGATTTACTTTTTTGTTTTAATATATGGAATGATGGTAATGAGAGGGGTAATGGAAGAAAAATCAAGCCGTATTGTCGAAGTGATCATCTCATCGGTTAAACCATTTCAACTATTATTCGGAAAGATCATTGGTATCGGTTTGGTTGGCCTTACCCAAATAGCCTTGTGGATCATACTGGGAACCGCAATAGTTACCGGAATCACTACCTTTATGGGAGGTGATGCCGCTTCATCCCTGCAAAGCCAAAGCATCATGGCGGGAGGACAGGCTATGGGACAAATGGCTGTAAGCCCCATGAAGAATAATGTGGTGGTCGAGATGCTTCAAATGGCAGGAAATCTGAATATAACGCTAATACTATTTTCGCTGGTCTTTTATTTCTTTGGAGGATTTTTGCTTTATGCTTCCCTTTTCGGGGCGCTCGGATCGGCAGTCGACAGCGATGAAGATGCCCAGCAGATGATGTTCCCAATGATGATGCCCCTTATACTTTCAATGATCATATTATTTCCCGTGGCTAAAAATCCTGAAGGACAGCTGGCATTTTGGGCATCTATGATCCCTTTTACATCACCAATAACAATGATGGTCAGGATTCCCTTTGGCATCCCTGCCTGGCAAATCATTTTATCAATGAGCATTTTGGTAGCTACTATTTTTGGCACTATCTGGATGGCGGGAAAAATTTACCGAACCGGCATATTAATGTATGGCAAAAAAATCAATCTTAAAGAAATTGTTAAGTGGTTATTCTATAAAAACTAATTAATGCAAAAAAATATCTTTAATAACTTTTATTTATTTATAATTGTATCAGATAACGAAACAAAGTAATGAATACAAACTTCTCATATATGTGTATGTGCTGCTGTTATAAATGGCCAGGGGAAGGTATGTATTCGAGTAGCATGTAAATTAAATATAAAAAACATAAATATCGAAGCCTTCCGAACACCGGAAGGCTTTTTTTGTTTTAATACATAAGAAAAAAATCTATGAATAAACAAACCGGTAAAAACATTAAATCAAAATCACTGTCACCAATAGTTATGTTCTAAGAATTAAAATCAAATTATAACCAAATGAGAGTAAACAACATTCTGGAAACCATTGGCAAAAGTCCATTGGTCCGTGTAAACAATCTGTTCCCTGCAGATTACGAAGTGTATGTAAAACTGGAAAAGGCCAATCCCGGAGGTAGTATTAAAGACCGTATCGCTCTGACAATGGTAGAAGATGCTGAAGCACAGGGAATTCTCAAACCTGGAAGCGTAATGATTGAACCCACCTCAGGCAACACAGGCATAGGATTAGCAATAGTAGCAGCAGTTAAAAAGTATAAACTCATTTTGGTGATGCCTGAATCAATGAGTGTTGAGCGTCGCAGGATTTTATCAGCTTACGGTGCCGAATTGGTGCTAACCCCACGTGAGCTGGGCATGAAAGGTGCCATTGCCAAAGCTCAGGAACTGGCCTCGTCAACACCGAACTCATGGATTCCCTCACAGTTTGACAACACCTCAAACATTAAAGCTCACCGTGAAAATACTGCCCGTGAAATCCTGGAAGACTTTCCTGAAGGTTTCGATTACCTGATTACAGGTGTTGGTACAGGGGGGCACATTACTGGTGTGACCGAAGTGCTAAAGGAAAAGTTCCCTAACCTGAAAAGCTTTGCCGTTGAGCCTGATTTGTCTCCCGTAATTAGCGGAGGCGCTCCTGGTCCTCACCCATTACAAGGTCTGGGTGCAGGTTTTATTCCAGCAAACCTGAAGACAGAAGTGTTGGATGGTACAATCCAGGTTTCCAAAGAAGAAGCTTTTGATTATACCCGCAGAGCAGCCAAAGAAGAAGGATTGTTTGTAGGTATTTCTTCAGGCGCCGCCTTAGCTGCTGTTGCCAAAAAGATTCCCGAACTGCCCAAAGGATCAAAAATACTTACTTTCAACTATGACACCGGAGAAAGATACCTATCGATCGAAGGATTGTTTTAATAATTAATCCTGATTGGTGTTAAAGAATTTATAGATCAAGAAGAATATCTGTGGAAGTAGATGAGTTTAAAGTTTAAAATTTGAAGTTCAAAGTTTAAGAAACGGAAGGTGCATCCATGTGTTTTCTGCTACAAATAAAATAGGCCGGCAAAACCGGCCTATTTTATTTTGCAAAAGGTAAATAAAACATGAATAAGTTCAGTCAGTCGATGGCAGTAAACCCAGGCAAGTAAATTGAATAAGTTAATTAAATTTCCTGTAGCTCACACCTGTACGGGTTTAGACAGATAAAACAGTCCAAATAGGTTTCATAAGAAGGGTATTGTTTATTAAGAATAAATTTAAGAACTTTCATAGGCTTTTGTTTCTTCTAAAAATCAATACCATGAACTTTGCAAAATCCGTTTTAGTAGCACAGGTTTTGAATAAAAGCGCGGCGCTGGATGAGTCTGAAATTGACTTAATAGCTCCACTATTCCAAACAGTGTGCCTTAGGGCAGGCGACTTTTTCATTCAGGAAGGGGGCCCCATCCATAAGGTAGCGTTTGTAGTTTCAGGAATTTTGCGCAGGTATACTACTATCCGACAGGGCTTGGATATTGTGCTTCAGTTCATTTGTGAAGATCATTTTTTCGGAGATATCGATGGCTATTATAAACGTAAGCCTTCCAAAGCCAATGTACAAGCCATTACCAATTGTCATTTACTGACCATTCAGATGGATGATTTGGACAGACTAAAGAAAGAAGACAAGAAATTTGCAGCAATTATCCGCTTTATCAGTGAAGAGGCGATAAACGAGCGTTTGAAAACAGAAACATTGATTAATGAAGGTTCACCTTATGAAAAATATCAACATTTTCTGGCCCACTATTCCAAATGGGCCTCCCGCATACCTTTAAAAGATATCGCTTCTTACCTTCAAATAAGGCCTGGCACACTGAGCTACATTGGAAACCAACAATTATAAACTCAGGAATTTATTTAATCTACTAAAACATCTTCACTACGGATTATTCTATCAATTTATAGTAATTTAGAATCACCAATAATAAGGATTATCATCAGGTGAAACAATTAAAGGTTTAATAGCGTTTAATGTAAAGTTGTATAAATTTTAAAATAATGATTATGACAGAATTAAAAAACAAATGGATAAGAACATTAATGTTTCTTTTAGTAACAACAGCTGTGTTCACCTCCTGTAATAAAGATGAGAATACGGTGCAAAATGCTGACTACGTAGGTAAATGGAGTTCTGATGTAATTACTTCAGACACTCAGGGAGATTCCAAACATAACCTTACCTTGACAAAAAATACTTTTGAAGATATCATACAGACAAAGGTTAGCAGCGGCGCCTGGGTAAATTCATTTATCGTTAAAGGCACCATGACGGTGACGAATAATGTAATGAATGTGCATGTATCTGAAATTGGCGTTTCTGAAATTAATGATCAAACAAAAGAATTTACAGGGAATATAACCACCTATAAAGAAGGCTCATTGCTTTATGGCCTTATTCTGGATCAGACTGGTAAGAAGGCTGACTTTCAGTCTGAATATACTGTCATAAGCAATAAGCTCACCTTAAAGAGCGACCTCAATAAGGATGGTGATTTCCTGGATGCAAACGAAACAACCACTTATAACCGACAATAAAGAGGCCATAGATGGCTGTTTTACGACCCGTAAAAGACATTTGTTAAAAAATCAATCACAAGCTTGTTCCTCAAAAAAGAGAACGTAAAACAAGCCAAAACCATCCAATTAAAGAGAGGGTGCCGTTGCCTGGCATCCTCTCTTTAACAGAACCACTTTTCCAGACTTTCCTTCCATTTATTCTTAGTCAGGATTTTGTCTGTTGAAAATTATTACTTGTCGTCAGATATAACTTTTCCTAGATCGAGTACATCAAAGTTGCGCTCATAAGAAGTGATGAATAGACTATGGTTCATATAACCTCCCATTGGGGTTACTTTTCTGAAGCTAAAATTGGTCTGGGTAAGTTCCATAGGATATTCGGGAATACAATTTCGGAAATTCTTACCATAACGATAAAGGGCACTTAAGAAATAATAGGATACATCATAGCCCTGAAAACTAAACTGGGTAGGTTCATCGGAGAAAACTTCACGGTAATTACTTACAAAACGACGGACCAGCGGTTTGTTATAATCCACAAAGGTTGGAGCCAGATACCGAAGCCTGATGTGATGGTAATTTTCTGTCTGTATACTTTTCATCTTCGGGAAATTGGAAGTTCCCATAAGTACCACATCAAAATGTTCGGCCAGTGCATTCAGGTTGGTAACTGCCACACTTACCTGCGCCTCATCATCGGTTGGAATCATGAAAATATTCTCATCCGTATTGTCCAATATGGATTTTATTCCTTGCAGGCCCTGCTGCTGAAAGCTATATTCATGAAATAAGGTGATATCACCCCTATCCTGCTGTTTGGCATTCAACAGTTTTTCACGGCCAAGGTTTGCCATTTTTGCTTCTGTTGAACTATTATTCCCATTCATTTTTAGCATGACAAAGTTTTTTGCTTTGAACTTATTGGCAATGTATTTTGCGCTTTGTTCAACCTGGTAATCCCTGGTGGGATTTACCTTAAAATAATAGGAATTATTCTCTTCAAAGTTTCCTGTATTAGCAAGGGGAGAAACCATCGGGATGCGGTTTTTGGCAGCAAAGGAGGCTACTGTTTCCTGCAATTCAGGATAGACAGGACCGATGATCAAATCCAACTCCCTGAATACATCCAGTTGCAGGAGCGCATTGATCATGTTCATGTTACTGGCATCAAAAACACATAATTCAACATTCATTCCTTGTTGCTGAAGGCTATCGATTGCCAGTAAGGCTCCTTCATAGAATTCAAGAAAGTTCTCAGCCTTGGGGTCAATAATGGTAGCATTGGCCGGGGCAACGGAATCGGCGCTCCCTGTATACCACTGATTGGTTATTTTTGAAAAATCAACTTTGCCAAGCAGGTTTTCCTCCTTTAGCTGGGAGGGTTGCACCTGGTCATTTCCCGGCAGGTACAAAGGCAATAAAAGTGCGACTGTATATTTTTTATTATTCTTCCCTGCAATAGGTTTGCAATCAACTGAATCCTCTTGTTTAGCAATATTGCCACCGCTTAAGGCTACTGTTGCTGAAGCTGCCTCGGCATACTGATTATTTCCCTTTACGGGAATCTTTATCCGGCTGCCTGTTTTTAAGCCATTGACAAGAGAAGGATTCAGGTTCGTCAATTCCTCCAGGGTGACGCCATAGGTATTTTGCAGTCGGTATAATGTTTCTCCTGCAATAACTGTGTGAAAGGTAAACCCGGTATCATCTTCCTTACCTGGCGCAGGTTGAGGGGCAGTGTCCGCAATTGCCTTTGGACTGGCAGAAGCAATCGCCTTATCATCATCTATTTTAACAGGTATCTTTAAAATGGTACCCGGCACCAAACCATTGGTCAGTATGGGATTGTATTTTACAAGATCATTTGCCGTGATGTTGTATTGCCTGGCAATGGAAAAGATGGTTTGATTTTTAAATACTTTATGGTAATAATATTCAGGTTCAGCAGCGGTAGCTTTGGAAGTAGGCTGAGTAGGCTCAGCATGAGTAGTTCCTTCCCTTTGGGGGATCTTTATAGTAATCCCTGTTTTAAGCCCACCATTAATTTCAGGATTCGCTGCCATTAACTCTGCCTGTGTAACTTTAAACTGCTGGCAGATACCAAAAGTTGTTTCTCCCTTTTCCACTTTATGCAGCAAGTATTTCTTACCTGAAACATCGATCTCTTTCTGAGAATATCCAGCCTGGGCATTCAGAATAAAAAGGACAAAAGCACAAATTGAAATAATTAGCTTCATAGTGTCGACAAGAATTAATCTGTTTCAAAAGTAATTGAAATGTTTGGACTAAAAAAACCAAGCTGTAGTTAGCTGGTTTTCCTATGAGGTATAAACAGAATTGCTGTATCTGACAATTATCTGATACAGCAATTCTGCAAAATTAAGCGGGGTAAAAAGAATATCCTTAAAAAGCTTTCTCGCCAAAATATTTCATAAACTGTACCCTTTCCCATGCCTGGGTAGCAGATGCAGACTGGCTTAAAGTGCCTTTAAAATCGGCCAGGGTGGCATAGCCCTTTTGATCCATCCATGCCGAGATCTCCTTGTTCATACGGGTGATGGCCTGTGGGCCTTCCTTGTATAAAACCGAGGCAATTTGCACGGCAGAGGCTCCTGCCAGAATGAATTTCAATGCAGTTTCCGCGGAGTGAATTCCTGTAGTTCCAGCCATTTCGCAAGTAATGCAGTTTGACAGTATGCCTGTCCATCGCAATGGCAATACATATTCATTGGGGTGGCTTAAGATCTCGGCAGAGATGATTTTTTCATTTTCGATATCAATGTCAGGGTTATAAAACCTGTTAAAGACTGTTATCCCTGCAACCCCTGTCAAGGCAAGCTTACGTACCATATCGGCCAGGTTAGAGAAATAATGGCTTATTTTGATGCTTACAGGAATGTTCACCACCTGCAGTACCTTGTGAATGGCTTCAAAATAAAACTGTTCATTGGCAGAACCGGTTTTCTCAAAATCGCTGGGGCATACAAACATATTCAGTTCCAGTGCATCGGCTCCGGCTTCTTCCAGTTTACGGGCAAACAATGTCCATTCACCTGAGCTGACACAGTTGATGCTGGCCACAATAGGCACTTTGGTTTTTGCTTTTACTTCAGCAATTAAAACCAGGTACTTGCGTATATTTTCTTCCTTGATCACATAATCGAAGTAATCCAAATATTCAGGATCTGCATGCATTGGAGAACGAAGATTGAGCTCTTCCTGCAATTCATGGTAGATCTCTTCCTCGAATATTGATTTTAAAACAATTGCACCGGCGCCTGCCTCAGCAAGTTTTAAGATTTGGTCTTTGTTACCAGTCATACTGCTGCTGGCAGCAATGACAGGACTCGTTAAATCGAGTCCGAAGAACCGGGTGGATATATTTGCCATAACTTGGTAATATCGTTAAAGGTAACTAAAATAATCTATTATTTTTTCTCCATCAGATATTCATGCATGGAGGCGGCAGCTTTACGACCATCACCCATCGCCAGGATCACAGTAGCGCCTCCCCTTACAATATCTCCTCCGGCAAACATTTCAGGTATCGAACTTTGCATGGTTTCTTCCTTCACTTCAATGGTTCCCCATTTGCTTACCTTCAGGTCTTTCACCTCGGAAGGGATCAGCGGGTTGGGAGAAACACCAACAGCCACTACTACCAGGTCTACGGGGATATCATATTCTGATCCTTCAATTACAATGGGGCGGCGGCGTCCTGAGGCATCAGGCTCCCCAAGGCCCATGCGCTGAATGCGCATCCGGTTAACCTTGCCCCTTTCATCGGCAAAATATTCTACGGGATTGGCCAGGTTGATAAATTCAATGCCTTCTTCTTCCGCATGATGAACTTCCTCGATACGTGCAGGCATTTCCTCGCGCGAACGGCGGTAAATAATCATTGCTCTTTCTGCACCCAATCGTTTGGCCGTGCGCACTGAGTCCATGGCAGTATTTCCACCACCAATAACTGCTACGTTTTTACCCTTGATAACAGGAGTATCAAATTCATCGCTGGCAGCATTCATCAGGTTGACCCTGGTCAGGTATTCATTGGACGAAAGGATTCCGTTGTAGTTCTCTCCAGGAATATTCATAAACCGGGGAAGACCGGCACCACTTGCCACAAAGAATGCCTGGAATCCTTCTTCTTTAAGATCTTCAAAGCTGGCCGTCTTGCCAACAATAAAATTCCTTACAAACTTAACCCCCATCTTTTCAAGATTGGTAAGTTCAACATCTACGATCTTGTTGGGAAGCCTGAATTCGGGAATACCATATTTCAGTACACCCCCAATTTCGTGTAATGCTTCAAATACTGTTACGTCATAGCCCAGTTTAATCATATCGCCGGCAAAAGAAAGCGATGCAGGCCCTGAACCTATGGCAGCCACTTTTATTCCGTTGGGTGCAGCCACTTCAGGAATGGACATGAAACCGCTCTCGCGTTCATAATCTGCGGCAAAACGTTCCAGGTAACCAATCGCGATAGGATCTTTCTTAAGTTTCTGGGTATAGAAACAGGTAGCCTCGCATTGTTTTTCCTGTGGACAGACACGTCCGCAAACAGCAGGCAGGGCTGATGTTTCTTTAAGTGTTTTGGCAGCATCGAGGAAATTGCCGGATTCTATATATTTGATGAACTTGGGAATGTTAATGCTAACAGGGCATCCTTCCATACAGGTAGGATTGATGCAGTCCAGACAACGCGAAGCTTCTTCCATGGCCTGTCCTGAGGATAGTCCAATGTTTACTTCCCTGTCCTGGTATTTGATCCTTTCAAAAGGATCCATTTCAGGCATCCTGGTCCTGGCTTTACTGGTACGCTCTTTATTGGCTATTTTCTTTCTCAGTTCAGCACGCCATTCCTTATCACGCTCACTCTGAAGATATTCTTTATTTATTGACATTTTTTCTGATTAATAGGATTAAAAATACCGTTGACTGGCAAGCTTTTCTTCATCTGAATAGCCGCCTAAACGCATAATCAGCTCATCAAAATCAATCTGGTGAGCATCAAATTCCGGGCCATCGATACAGGTAAACAAAGTGTGTCCGCCAACGCTTACACGGCAGGCTCCGCACATTCCCGTTCCATCGACCATGATGGCATTCAAACTGGCCTGGGTTGGTATCTGGTATTTTTTGGTAAGCATGGATGTGAATTTCATCATAACGGCAGGCCCGATAGCAATACATTCATCCACTTTTTCGCGTTGAATCACCATCTCTGCTCCTGCAGTCACAAGGCCCTTGGTGCCATAAGACCCATCATCGGTCATAATGATTACTTCATCAGACCATTTTCTTATCTCATCTTCCAGAATGATCAGGTCCTTACTTCTGGCTGCAAGGATGGATATTACCCTGTTGCCTGCTTTCTTGAATGCTTCAACAATGGGTAACATGGGAGCAACTCCTACCCCACCACCACAAGCCAGCACGGTGCCGGGCTTATGAATATGGGTGGCCTTACCGAGTGGCCCAACCAAGTCAAGAATATAATCGCCAACATTGAGTTCAAAAAGCTTTGCAGAACTTACTCCCATCTTTTGAACTACCAAAGTAATAGTTCCCTTTTCAGTATCCGCACCGGCAATTGTCAATGGGATGCGTTCTCCCTTGGGATCTACGCGTAATATCACAAAATGACCAGGTTTCCGTGAACGTGCAATTCGCGGAGCATCCACTATAAACTTAGCTACTTTCTCAGAAAAAAGTTCCTTCCCTACAATCTGGTTCATCTACAAGGTTTTTTAAATTACTTTTTCAAATTGACCGCCAAAAATAGTAAGGATGAAAGAATTACAAGCATCCTAACAGGTATTTTTTACACAATCCTTTTGTCTTATATTTAAAGCACTAATTGACAGTTATTTAAAAAATCACATTCTTCTATTTTTATGATATAAATCATGGTTTTATGTTCTTAGGCAAGCCTTCGTTTTGCATAAATTCCAGAAAAGTAGCTAACAATAGGAAGTAATGCTAAAGTTATGTAGCTATAGTTGGGGTATAGAATTTAAGATTCTGCCATTTCAACTTTCCAACTCCCTCCTGCCAATCTTGGATCAGGTTAAAAACTTGGGTAGTGATGCCTGATTTCAATTAGAGGTTTAATAAATTGATGGATAAATGAATTGATAGATTGTGTCACCGCTTTGGAGTAAATAACTGATCCTTGAATAATGCGAATCAAGGGTTGAAATCTGAAGATATAAACGTATTATCCTGGCAGATAATTGACCGCTTAATAAAGGCTTGGCTGGTAATTTGAACCGAGGACTAGCCGTTTAAATTGGATCCTACCAAATACCAGTAAAATAATAAACTCCTTCCCATAAATAGTAAATCCATTTGGACCAGGTATGGATATTAAATACCAAATGTGATCCATCCGGGATATTACTTTACCCTGAACTTTGATGGTGAGCTATGGATTATTTATTGGA
The DNA here is from genome assembly GCA_035297625.1 of Prolixibacteraceae bacterium. Classification (GTDB taxonomy): domain Bacteria; phylum Bacteroidota; class Bacteroidia; order Bacteroidales; family Prolixibacteraceae; genus Aquipluma. The sequence continues at coordinate 19,053 of DATGYU010000431.1, read as the reverse complement.
ACAGATGGATGCCTCAAATACCAGCCATGTCGAGTTTTTTTTGCACACCATGCATAACACTTAATTCGCATGAATACTGAATACTGGCTATTGGTTTCCCTACTTAGCGCTCCTTGATCCTGAAAAATTCCAACACATCTTTTAGGATGTATCCTTAATCTTTCCATGAATCCATGAGGATGGAATGAGCTGAGGGGCCTTCATTAAAAATCAAATCCAGAATACTTAGATCGGGGGTAAAGCCAAATTTGTCGGAAAAGACCTGTGTGTAGGGTTGCAGTGACAAACGCGGGTCAGCAACATTGCGATGAGCTTTGGGGCTGATTTTTTCCCTTAGATTTAGGGTTCCCTCCGATATCTGTTCAAAGGCTTGGGTAAGGTTTAAACTCAAAGGCATTTCAAGGATTTCAAGGATAGTCTGGGTAATCATTTGATTGAAATCAAACAGGAAAGTATACTTTTTACGAAAGAAAGGCTCAATTTCATCGGCATAATATTCAAAGAAAGGAGAAGAGTTATAAGCTGAGAAAATGGTACGCCATTGATTGCGCTGCCATTCTTCATCATAAGCGATGCGCAGATCTTTGATGCATATCTTCTGTTCCCGGCCTTTTTCTACAGGCACAATAAGCTGTACGGGACCATTGGCTCCCAGTATGATTGCCCGGTTACGATAGGTTTGTTTGATAAAATGTTCGTGCTGTTCGATGGTGCATTCAGCGTGTGCACCCAAATAGGTGAAATAGCTAACTGGGCCAAAATAAGCCGAGCTTAAAAGAATACCGGAATTGGATGTCATGCTTACTCGTTAAAAAATCCTCCTTTGTAGTCGCTACCCATGCTAATGCCTTCGGAAGTTACTTCTTCATCAGGTTCAGCAACGGCATTATCATTTTCAAGTTCGTTGATCACATTCTTAAGTTCTCTTTTAAGTCTCATAATTCTGGGAAGCTGCAGCATCAGGGCCAGCAGGAAACCAAATACAAGTCCGGCAATAAGTACCATAAATAATGGGATATCCTTTAACTCCCATTCCAGGAAACGAATATTGATAAGAATCTGGTTTTGTACCGTAAAAATAACCAGGGCCACCGACAGTAAAAAGAATACAATAACCTTTAATGACATGACTTAGAATTTGAATATTGCAATAGTAATTAAAAGCCTGTAAATGAGCAAATGAAAATCATTATTTAGCATTAACTTAAGGTATGCGATCGTTCATTAAGTAAAGTTTAAGGCGCAGGTAAAAATTATAACATTCAGAATATTTCGATTGTTTTATATAATGTCAGAAAATATCATCCGGTAATGCAGAAATTTGCTTAATTTGTACAACCATAGATGCAGGAAAATAATCAAACAGGGTATATAAATGTCCGGATTATTCTGCAACACAAGCCATAGGAACACACTCATTATCATTGACATTAAAGCGCTTTATACTATGAAAAACAAACTACTATTTACCGCATTTCTGTTATTGCTATCCACTATGATTTTTGCCCAGGGCAAATTTGGCGACCGATTAATACAGCGCAACGGAAAAGTGATTGTTTGCCAGGTGCGTGAAATCGGAGATGACGAGATTAAATATGTGATGGAAGGATACCGTGATGATCTGGTCTTTGGCATTGACAAGAATAAAGTAGCAACCATTGTATTTGCGGATGGCCGTCAGATAGAACTCTCAGATTCGATGTATGGGGCGGAGAATTATGCGGAACAAAATAAGAATGCCTTCAAGTTTTATTTCTTTTCACCATTGTTCGGGGCCACTACTTTTGGTTATGAACGAAGCCTGAGCCCGGGACGCAGTATTGAATTTTCATTGGGCATTATTGGACTTGGAAATGAAAAGGCTATAATGAAAGAGTCGGACGGGTTTCATTTCAATATAGGATACAAGTTTATAAAAGATCCTGATTTCTATTTAAAAGGGATGCGATATGCGCATATTCTCAAAGGCTCCTATTTTAAACCAGAACTGGCCTTCTCAAGTTATAGTTATACCGATAAGGATTTCTTTTATTATAATAATGAAACGGCCTTTAAAGGAGACGTTTTGATGGGGGCATTTATTCTTAATGTTGGCAAACAATGGGTGTATTCAGACCGTTTTCTAATAGATTGGTTTGTAGGTGCCGGATATGGTTTTGGCAGCAGTTCGGGAGATAGTTACAATAGTTATCATTATGGGTTTTCTGGTGGCAACAAGAACTTCCCCATGGTATTCAAAGGAGGAATAAAAATTGGTCTGTTATTTTAGGGACTTTAAATTCAATGATTTAAAGTATAGACTCTTATAATTTCAACAATAAGCTGGGACTAAAAACAAAAAAGAAGAGGATGCCTTTGAGACATCCTCTTCTTTTTTTGTGGTTTTTATTCTGTCTAATGAACGAAGGAGAACAATCTGTTCCAGCGGATCTTGTTGTAGAAAGGCTGATCTTTGTCCAGTGAAAGCCAGATAAACACGGCTTTACCCACCACATGATCTTCGGGTACAAATCCCCAGTAGCGAGAGTCAGCTGAATTGTTACGGTTATCGCCCATCATCCAGTAATAGTCCATTTTGAAGGTATAACTGTCAGCAGGGGAGCCGTTGATATAGATCACACTGTCTTTCACCTTAAGGTCGTTTTCTTCGTATAAATCAATGATACGCTGGTAAATGGGCAGGTTATCTATTGTCAGCTTCACCGTTTGTCCTTTCTTAGGTATTTCGATAGGGCCGAAATTATCCACATTCCACTGGTATTTATCGCTGAAAGGGAAAATACTCTTGTCCCAGTTAGCAGGAGGTACATTCAAACGTTGAACACCAGTGACATTTTTCATGGATTTTAATTTCTGTTCATTTTCCTGGGTAAGGGGGAACATGTACTGGGTATTTGTATACATGTGACGGTCGGCCTCAGAGATCTTCAGCTGATCGAGGGTACGTTTGTTAATGCCGGTACCGTCGGTTGTCACCACATAATCATACTGAACACCTGGAAAATGTTGCTGTTCCTTGCCATTGACATATAACTGTCCGTTTTTGTATTCGAGCACATCGCCAGGAATACCCACACAGCGTTTGATATAATTCTCCCGCTTGTCAACAGGGCGGGCAACAATATCACCAAAGGTTTCTTTTTCCGACCATACACGGTCGCGCCCATATTCGCGGATAAGCTGGTAATAGCTTTGATTCTGCACTTTCAGTGCCACGGTGTCACCTTCGGGGAAGTTGAATACCACCACATCGTTATTTTTCACTTTACCAAAACCAGCAATACGTTTATAAGGATTTTTGATCCATTCAACATACGACTTCTGCGTGGTTGAGAAAGGCATGGTATGATGTACAAAAGGAAATGACAGCGGAGTGTTTGGAAGCTTTGGCCCATAGGAAGTTTTGCTCACAAACAGGTAATCGCCGATAAGCATTGATTTTTCCATAGAGGAAGTCGGGATGGTGTAAGCTTCAATGAAGAACATCCGGATAAAGGTAGCGGCTACCACAGCAAAGATGATGGCATCGACCCACTCAACAACCTTGGTTTGTTTGCCTTCAGGCGGGTTTTTCTTTTTCCAGAATGCCCAATGCACCTTTTTAGAGATGTAAATGTCATAAATTACAACAAGCCCGATGAGCCACCAGTAGTTTTCAATCCAAATCACCCACAACAGGTAGATCAATGCCGCAACTCCAAACTTGAACCATTTATTGGCCAATATTTCTTTCATCTTATAATATTTATATGTTTAGCAAATCATTCATGTTTAATATCCCCTTCTTGTCGTGCGAAAACTCGGCAGCAAGCACAGCGCCCAAAGCCAGTCCCTTGCGGCTTTTGGAGCAATGGGTAATTTCCAGGTAATCGACCTCGGAATCATATTTAATGGTATGAGTTCCAGGAACCTCCCCCACCCGTTCAGAGATGATGCCCAGCTCCTCCTTGTTGTCTGTATGCTCATTCACCCATTTGGTTTTAGATGGTATATTTTCCAGGATACCTTCTGCAAGGGTAATGGCGGTTCCACTGGGAGCATCCAGTTTATGGACATGGTGGATTTCAGTCATCTCAATATTGTATTCCGGATGTCCGGCCATTAACGAAGCAAGCTTCTTGTTGATGGCGAAAAATATATTCACCCCCAGACTATAGTTGGAAGCATAAAAGAAAGTGCCGTTCAGTTTATTGCAATTCTCATGAACTTCTGACAGATGATCAAGCCATCCTGTTGTTCCTGAGACTACAGGTACTCCGGCTTCAAAACATAGCCTGTAATTGGCAACTGCCGAAGTGGGAATTGTAAATTCAATGGCTACATCTGCTTTTTGCAGGTTTTGTAAGGTAAGGTCTTCAGGATTGGTAATATCTATTTTTAACACGATTTCATGTCCGCGGTCAAGAGCTATTTTCTCTATCTCTTTACCCATTTTTCCATAACCTATTAATGCAATCTTCATTCTGTACGATACTTAAATTTTGGTCAACAAAGATATAAATTCAAACATTATATAAATGGTTCTTTTTTAATACCATTTTTGAGTATCCGGTTATCGATTTACAGGGTCTATGGATTCAGTATGCTGACACCAGTTTGTACAATAATCCTTAAATTTGACCCATCAATGAACCTTCAATCCTTAAATTTGATTTATAGGTATGCAAACCATTAAAATTGATACAAAATAAAAGCTGAAAAAATGTTAAAACTTGTAGCAACTGATCTGGACGGTACATTTTTAAAAAACGACAAGTCTATTTCGAAAGAAAATCTTGATATTTTGCATGAGTTGGGCCACCGCGGAATCCTGCGTGTAGTGGCTACAGGGAGGAACCTAAAAAAGGTTCAGGAAGTTATTGCCGGGCATATTCCTTTCGATTATATTGTTTTCTCATCAGGGGCTGGCGTATATGATTGCCGTAATGAAAAGTTGCTCTATTATCAGAATTTGAACAGGGAAACGGTTCAGCAATTAGCGGATTTTTTGGTGGCCAAGGATTTGAACTTTCATCTTTTCAAGGCAGTGCCAGAAAACTATAAATGCTGGTATTACCGCGGAAGTGTGGCCTGCAGTGAATTTGAAACTTACTTTGATTATCATCAGGCACAATCGGAACCACTGCCTTTGAATCAGGAAATAGATTCAGAGGCATGCCAATTTCTGGTTGTATTCCCCAATGATCTGGACAGATTCAGGATGTTAAAAGAAGAAATCCATCAGAAGTTTCCAGAAGTAAAAGTGATCAGGGTAAGCTCACCTTTAGAAACAGGCTACATATGGATGGAGATTTTTCATCCGGCAGTATCCAAGGGCAATGGGGTAAAATTCATATGCGATTCCCTGCATATCGATCATGATTGTACGCTCGGCATAGGAAACGATTTTAATGATCTCGATTTGCTTGAGTTCACCAAATACTCCTATATGGTTGACAATGGTCCCCAGGAACTGAAAGAACGTTTTTTGCTTACCATGTCAAATGAAGAGAATGCCTTTGCCAAAGCGGTAGAAAGACATCTGTAAGTTTAAAGATTTAAGTTCCAGGTTCCAAGTAGGGAATGGAGAAGGTATGTCTTTTAATAGTCTAATTTATATAATCTAGTGTCTGATATTTAATGTCAAAAGGGTACAAGATAAATTGCAAATCGACAAATTGTAAATCGTCTCATTGATTTCTAAACATTTTTTCAGCCAACACTAATTGTTCTGGCTTCCCAAGATCCATCCAAATTGAGGAGTTGTCGACATAGCCATGGATCTTTTGGGTTTTCGCAAGGCGCAGGTATAGATCCATAATGGGGAATTTACCTTCTTCAGAGATCAGATTAAATATTTCAGGCTGCACCACCTGAATACCGCTAAAAGCATAAGGCAGGGAGGAGTCAAAAAGATCCTGCCGGCTAATTTTTGTTTCCCCATTGCTGAAATTCTTCCAGCCAGCCAGCTGCATCTGTTCATCGAACATCAGGTAGCGGGAAGTTTCTCTTTGCCTTACCACCAAAGTGGCCAAAGAGCCTGAGGTCAAATGATAATGCTCCAGACTAGTCAAATCAAGGTTACTGATCACATCCACATTGTAGATCAGAATTGGTTTCTCGCCTCTTAAAAAGCAAGCTGCTTTTTTGAGGCCCCCGCCGGTGTCCAAAAGTTCTTCACGTTCATCGGAAAGGTGTATCTGCACTCCGGGGAAAGGGTGATCATTCAGAAAAGAGATGATCTGATCGGCAAAATGGTATACGTTGATAGTGATATCACTAATCTGATGCATAACCAGCTTTTCAATGGCATGTTGAAGCAAAGGTTTGCCTGCAACCAAAACCATTGCTTTTGGCTTGTTGGAGGTGTGTTCTTTAAGGCGTGTTCCCAGTCCGGCTGCAAAAATGAGTGCTTTCAATGTCTGTAGTTTAAGAAAGTTTCAAAAATAGGCATATTGAGATTCCTAAGAGAAGACTTTGAACTATTTTTTATTGGAAACATATCTTTAATAGTACGATAAATATTATTGGCCATGAGTTTAAACTTTTTTTTAACAGGGAAGTCCAATCAGCAAAACAATGGATTTATTCATGATTAAAAAAATAAAACAATGAAAAGAATTAGCTTAATGTTGGTAATGGTATTGCTTTTATCGGGCATTACATGGTCACAGGAACGTGGAGGAGGACAGCGCCCATCAGCCGGCACACAGGAAAGAGGCGGAGGACAACGTCCATCCAGATCCGCCGATCAGGGAAGGCCTGGAAACGGAGGAGACTTCCAGAGAATGACCCCTGAGCAGCGTTTACAACGTCAGACTCAGATGATGGTTGAACAACTCAAACTGAACAAGGACCAGGAACAGAAAGTGACTGCTATTAATAAGAAATACATGGAAAAGCAAAACTTTGACTGGTCGAAGATGCGCGATGCCAGTGATGATGAGAGAGCCAAAATGCGTGAAGACATGAGGAAAGTACAGGCCGATAAGGACAAGGAAATCAAAGCCATTCTTACTCCGGATCAGGTGAAACTGTATGACGATATGCAGAAAAAGCGTGAAGAAAGGATGAGAAATAACCAAGGCCGATGGGGAGGCGGTGGCCAACGCAATAATTAGTTTAAAGTTTCAAATTTCAAGTTGTTCTGCTTGGCAATGCTCACAACAATGAAGTTTTAATGCAAAACGCCAGAAATACAAATATTAATTATAAAAATCAATATTGGTATTCCTGGCGTTCTCGTTACATTTTATAATGTGAACCGCAGGAGAAACGTTCAGAATTTCAATCCTTCAATCCTTACATTTTATTTATTTTGACAGTGATTCTTTAAGTGCCAGCATCTTAATGGCAGTAACAGCCGCTTCATCGCCTTTATTGCCCAATTTGCCCCCTGCACGATCCAAGGCCTGCTGTTGATTATCTGTAGTGAGCAATCCAAAGATAAATGGCTTGTTGTATTTCATGTTCAAATGAGTAATTCCCTGGGTTACTCCCTGGCAGATAAAATCGAAATGCCGCGTTTCTCCCTGTATGACACAACCCAAAATAATAATGGCATCTGCATCTGTAAACTCTGCCATATATTGAGCCCCCAGGGTAAGTTCAAAACTTCCGGGTACATGTTTTACTTCAATGTTTTGGTCTGTAGCCCCGTGTTTTTTAAGAGTATCCACAGCCCCCCGAGCAAGAGCGCCGGTAATCTCATAATTCCATTCTGCCACTACTATCGCGAATTTCATGGATGCAGCCGATGGAACACTGGTAAGATCATATTCTGAAAGGTTCTTTGTTGCCATTGTATCTTTTTTAAGTATTGTGCAATATTTATTGTCGTAACTTATTTTGCATATTGAAAGGGCTGCTGGCTAATTGAAGGTTTGAAGGTTTGTCTATCCGCTTTGGTGGAAAGAGCTGATCACTGATCACTGCCAACCGGCAAACCGCCCCTTACCCCTTGCTAACAGCACTTCTTTTTACGACACTATTTTGATTTTATTATTTATTAGTCGATCAAAAATAAAAAATCCCCTGCATAGAGGGGACTCTTATTAAATATTTAACAGGTAAAGTGTAGATTAAGACAAATGTCCTAACCATTATTACGCATTCATTTTAGATTTTATACGAGCAATATATTTATCAATGTTTCTTCCCTCATTGCTTTCAGGGAATTTCTCTTTGATAGTCTCATATATTTTTAGCGCTTCATCAGCTTTGTTGTTATTTTCAAGCAACTCCCCAGCTTTAAGCATATAAATGGGAGCGGTAAGGTCATTGTCATTCATTTTGTAGGCCTCGGTATACAGGTCAAGTGCTTTGTCCGTTTTGCCAAGCTCCAGCTGAGCGTCACCTTGTGCGCCCACTGCAATAGGACCTAACAGCGCATCGTCAGTATCAAATTTCTTCAGATAGTCAATTGCTTTTTCAAACTGACCCATGTGCAAGTAACAGATACCGGCATAATATTTCGCAAGATTTCCTGCATCCGTTGAACCGTAGTCATCGATAATATCAAGAAAACCTGAATTGGCTCCATCTCCATTAAGGGCAAGGTTAAACGAATCCTTTTCAAAATAATTCTGTGCCTGAAACATTTGATCCTGCGCATTTTTAACACGTGGTTCTATGTAAAACTTATTCATGGCAAGATACCCGACCGCAACCAATACAACTGCACCAATTACAATAGAAAGGAGTTTTTGATTCTTTTCAAGAAATTGCTCTGTTCTTGTCAATGCACTTTCTACCTCAGTTAAATTATCTACCTGCTTGTGTTTTTTCTCGTTTGTCATTTGTAGGTCTGTTTTTCAAATCGTGAGGCAAAAATATATTATTTTCAAAAATAAATCGCAGTTTTTGAATTTAATATTGAATATTAATCAACACATTGCTGTTAATCTCTTGTTGGATGATTATTTTTCACCAAATACGGCATTTAAATAGTAGTTTTGTTCCATAAATGTGTTTTTCATATGTACATTCAGGAATTATCACTGGTTAATTTTAAAAATATAGAACACGCTGAGCTAAAGTTTACTGATGGCTTAAATTGTTTTATCGGTAATAATGGTGCCGGTAAGACTAATCTTATGGATGCAATTTATTATTTGTCATTCTGTAAAAGCTTTCTTAACCCGGTCGATGCTCAGAATATTCGCTTTGATGAAGATTTTTTCATGATTCAGGGGAGATACTCAAGACTTGATTCTGAAGAAGTCATCTACTGCGGAATGAAAAAAAACCAAAAAAAAATAGTAAAGCGTAACCAAAAGGAATATAAAAAGCTGTCGGAACATATTGGCTTATTACCCGTGATAATTGTTACACCATTTGATACTAACCTTATCTCGGGCGGCAGCGAAGAAAGACGAAGGTTTATCGATTCTGTGATTTCACAGTACGATGCCGTTTACCTGGACAACCTGATCAGGTACAACAGGGCACTCCAGCAACGCAATAACCTTTTAAAACAATTTGCCGGAAGAAATAACTTCCAGATTGATCTGATCGAGATATGGGATGATCAATTGGTCAAATACGGTCAGCTGATCCATGCGGAACGAAAGAATTTCATCAGCAAGTTAATACCGGTGTTTCAGCAATATTATCAATTAATCTCGGGCGGCAAGGAAGAAGTAGGGCTTAAACTACATTCGGACCTTCTTACCAACGACTTTGAACAATTATTAAAAGACAGCCTGGGCAAAGACAAAATACTACAATATACCACTACTGGCATTCATAAGGATGATTTTGAATTTGAGCTGGGCAGCTATCCCATCAAGAAATTTGGTTCGCAAGGACAGAAAAAAACCTATATGGTAGCCTTAAAGCTGGCACAGTTTGATTTTATGAAAGAGATATCAGGATTGACACCCATCCTATTGCTGGATGATATCTTTGACAAGTTAGACGCAGGACGGGTGGAAGAGATTGTAAAACTGGTTGCAGATGAACATTTCGGCCAGATTTTTATCACAGATACTAACCGCGAGCACCTGGATACAATCATTTCGCGTCTGGATACTGAATTTCGTATTTTTAACATCAGCGACGGACAAGTAATAATCAGAAATTAGATGAGAAAGAGCAAGACAGAAAGCATTAGTGATGTATTAAAAGCCTATACAAAGGAAAACCGCCTTGACCGCAAGCTTCATGAGCTTGACCTGGTGAAGTCATGGGAATCGGTTATGGGAAAAGTTGTTGCCCGCTACACTTCTGATGTCTATATTCAAAATAGTACTTTGTTTGTGGTAACAACTTCCCCCATTGTAAGAAACGAACTGCTAATGATGAGAGAAGAAATCCGTCTTAAATTGAATGAGCTGGCTGGTGAAGAACTGGTCAAGGCCATTATTTTCAGATAAGAAGGATTACGCGGATTATTAAGGATTACACGGATATGCTCTTATCAGCATTTCCAGGTAATGACTAATTAATGGCTGTTGAAAGTCCCCATTTGCCTGATATGTTCTTCTTCCTTTGTATTCAATAAAGTTCAAAGCAAAGTACCAACTCTGAAGGATTAGAGTTGGTATTAAAATACTGTTTTTAAACTATTGATATACTAAAACCGCTATTTTAGCATATCAATAGTTTAAAAACAGAGTTATATATCCAACGGTGGTATGTCTTCTTCACTAATAGAAGGTAGTAGTTGCTTTTTGGAGGACAAATTTGGCCTATTTAACCAACCATTCTTCTTCTGTTACATGCTCATACCTTTCGGTCTTCGAGAAAAAGAAGTCACTTTCGATAAGGGCATTTTCATCGCTGTCGGAGCCATGGACGGCATTGAAAGACATGGAATAGGCAAAAAGTTTGCGGATAGTACCATCGGCAGCTTTTGCCGGATCGGTGGTACCGATAAGTTCCCTGAAAGAGGCTACTGCATCTTCCTTTTCAAGGATTGCCGCTACGATGGGCCCAGAACTCATAAAGGTGATCAGTTCATCAAAAAATCCTTTTTCCGCATGGACTGCATAAAACCGGGCAGCTTGTTTTTTTGTCAGCTGAGTATATTTCATTGCCTTGATCCTGAAGCCAGCTTCATTGATAATTTTTAAGATGGCACCAATATTATCTTTACTGACAGCATCGGGTTTAATCATGGTAAATGTTTGGTTTCCTGCCATATCTTTGGTTTTTTGAAGGTAAATAGAATGAACACAAGTTAATCAAATTTACTTTTGGTTACTGTTCTTCCTCTACATTATTTTTATCTTTGTAACTTATTTTAAAACAGAACCATTGGAGAGAATTGATATAGAACTCATTAAGAAGCTTGAAGAATTTATTAAATCCACTGACAAGACTATTGTAATTATCCCTCATACCAATCCCGACGGCGATGCCATGGGGTCAGTACTGGGCTTGTGGAGGGTGCTTCAAAACGCCGGGAAGAAAGCAAAAGTGATCAGTCCAACAAAATATCCGGAATTTTATCACTGGATCGACGGCCATGACCAGGTAATTATTTTCAGCCATCATCCCAAACAGGCAGCCCGGGCTATCGATGAATCCGACCTGATCATTTGCATGGATTTCAACCAGCTTTCACGGCTGGGCGACATGAGGCCGTTGGTTGAGAATTTTAAGGGCAACAAGGTGCTGATCGACCATCATCCTTACCCGGGCGATTTCGCAGACCTTCTCATCTCGGATGTGACTTGCAGTTCTACCGCTGAATTAATCTTCTCGGTACTTCAATCCACCGAATATATTACCTATGTTGACCGGGATGCTGCCACCTCATTTTTTACCGGTATTATGACCGATACCGGTTCTTTTGATTTTAATGTTTCAGACCCCAGAACTTTTGAAACCGTGGCCCAGCTTACACGTTTGGGCATCAATCAGCTGGATATTCATTCCAAAGTTTATGACAATTATTCAGCCGACCGTATGCGCCTGCTGGGATTTTGCCTTAGCAACAGGATGAAAGTCTATCCTGAATATCATGCAGCTTCCATGTACATCAGTCTGGAGGATCAAAAAGCTTTTAATTTTGTCACCGGGGATAACGAAGGGTTTGTAAACATGCCGCTTTCAATCAAAGGAGTTGTGTTTTCAGTTCTTTTCACCGAAAAGGAAAAGTATACAAAAGTATCTTTTCGGTCCAAAGGTGAATTTGCTGTGAATGAAGTGTCTGAAAAATATTTTAATGGAGGAGGTCACCGCAACGCAGCCGGTGGAGAACTTTATGCATCTTTAGAAGACACACTCGCTCAATTTGAAAAGATATTGCCCGAGTTTGCAGATAAAATTAAACAATCAGTAAATAAACAACCATGAGAAAAGCAAATTATGTTTTGAGAATCAGTATTATTCTGTTCTTGTTTGCAGCGGTAATGTCATCGTGTTTAAAAGAACCGGAAGATCAGTATGCATCTTATACTCCTGAACGCGAAGCAAACTTGATTATCAGTTGGCGTGCTCAGATGAAAAAGAACAAAGTAGAACTGGATTCCTTTATGGTAAATAATTCCAAAGTATATTTCACCCTGGATACTACCAAAGTAGGCACAGGCCCTACTGTTAAAACCGGTGATAAGGTAACGGTAAAGTACACCGGCATGTTCCTTAATGGTTCTATTTTTGATACCGCTAACAGTTACAGTTACACCCATAAGGATACCGATCCTGAAAATCGAATGATTGTTGGCTGGGAAGAAAGTATTGAGCACTTAAATAAGGGGGCAAAAGGCGTATTTATGGTCCCTTCAGCCCTTGCCTATGGATCTGCACGCATTCAGGGAAGTATAATTCCACCCAATACACCGTTAATTTTTGTTATAGACGTTCTGAACATTCAATAGTAAGTACAAAAATTACTACTTTCGCAAAAAAATATTGATTATGAAACAGCTACTGTACATTCTTGGCTTGGCATTCTTGCTTTCAGGAATATTATACTCATGTAAGAAAGACAGCCTTGAAGTAATGCGCGATAATGAAGTTGCTACTCTTCAAAAGTATGTAAAGGATCATAACCTTGAAGATGCTAAAGATTCTACCGGAATATATTTCAAACTTTTAGAACCTGCGACTAATGGTGCCCAGATCACATCAGGGTATAAGGTAATGCTTCTTTATAAAGTGACCCTGATAGATGATACTACTTTTGTTCTTGGTACGGAAGATGCATATGGCCATAATTATGAGGAAGAAGCCTTTTATGTGGATGTCCCCTATACACAGTCTGACGCAAGTCCTCTTCAGAAAGTGGCAGGGATGCACCTGGGCTTAAAGAAAATGCATGTTGGAGACAAGGCATTTATTGTTATTCCTTCAGAACTGGCCTTTAAAGCTGTTTCCACTACTACCCCATATTCTTATATCCCACGTTTTTCAACACTGTTGGTTACTGTTTATGTCAAAAAAGGATATGCCCCTACTACTTCCACGAAGTAGCAGTAATGATAATTTGAAATGTCGCATTTAAACTCATATCCCCGCGAAGGTATTCAAGCCTTTCGCGGGATTTTTTTTAGGCTATGGACAAAACGGAATTCTTAAAAAAGCTATTGCCAGGATTTATTCCCCTGTTTGTTTTTATTGCCATTGATGAAATTTGGGGAACCAGGGCCGGACTGGTAGCCGCTCTTGTTATAGGAGTAGGTGAAATGGGTTGGATTTGGTTTAAAGAAAAACGCTTTGATCGATTCGTACTTTTTGATACCGCATTGCTTTTTGTCCTAGGCTCTGTTTCTATCGTCCTGAACAATGACATCTTTTTTAAGCTAAAGCCCGGCCTGGTAGAGTTGATTCTGTGTGCCGTACTGGCGGTATCCGCTTTTTCAAGGGTCAATATTGTGGGTTTAATGACCCAGCGCTACCTGAAGGATATGGAACTCAATGAGGCACAATCCAGACAGATGAGAAAGACCATGCAGCTCATGTTTTTTGTCTTCCTGGGACATACTGTTCTGGTGTTTTATTCTGCATTTTACCTGTCAAATGAAGCATGGGCATTCATCAGCGGTGGGCTGTTCTATATTTTGTTTGCTGTAGTCTTCGGAGTTGAATTTATCCGGCAAAAGTTAAGATTTCGCAAAGCGGTCCCCAATCCAATGGTAGTGACCGATGAAGAGTGGCTTCCCATTGTAGATGAGAATGGAACGATCCTTGGCAAAGCGCCCCGGTCAGTATGTCACAGAGGTGATAAATTATTACATCCTGTTATCCACCTTCATGTATTTAATCACCAGAAGCACCTTTATATGCAGAAAAGGCCCATGAATAAACTGGTACAGCCCGGCAAATGGGATACTGCAGTTGGCGGGCATATCTCGGCGGGTGAAACCCTTGAAACAGCCCTGAAAAGAGAAGCATGGGAAGAAATTGGCCTTACTCAGTTTGCCGCCAAGCTGATAAAGACTTACAGGTGGGACAGCGATTTAGAATCAGAACTTGTATATGTATTTGTCACCTCAGATTTTAAATCAATTCATCTGCACTCGGATGAAGTAACCGAAGGAAAGTTCTGGACTCCCTCACAGATTGACTCCAATCTGGGGAAAGGAATATTTACCCCGAATTTTGAACACGAATACCTGCTCCTGAAAGAAGATTTCAAAAAGCTGGCATTGTAATTAAAGCAAATTCCCGGCACAAGGAAGTAATCCTGCATAATAATTCAGCCATATAAGCTAATTGGCAGTAAGCAACATTATTTAATCATTGACGAAGGATAAAGATTGAAGGCGTTTTATCCAACCAGTCGCTTCCCGAGTTAATCATTAGTTTCCAGCCTTCTGTGCTGATCATTAACAGATCAAAGCCTGTAAATGAGGAGGCATCCAACATTTTTACACCATTCAGAGCAATATGATTAGGCGCTTGCTGCTCTATGGCACGGAGGCTCTCCTTAATATCTAATTGATTATTTAACGTACTTTCAGGATCTATCACAGTGACTTGTGTATCAGAGTTTTTAATGAGCCTTTGAATATATTCAACCATGAAGCTGTCGCTTTCTGTGTAAAAAGGTACCAATACCTTATTAAGGCCAGAGAGATTCTTATCTATAAAAATTCCTACGGGTACTTTGCTGTTGATAAGTATATTTCTAGTACGGTCATCAAAAAGTGAATAGCTGGTTCTGCTGTCTTTTCCACCCAACTTCTTTATTAATAAATCCGAATTTACGATTCGGGTGGTATACCCTAGTATTCTTCCAAGCAAACTGCCCTCAAAAATGGACTGACCTATTCCTATAAGCAACAGGTCGAAGTTGCCTTTGTTGGTAATCTCAAGAATATCGGCATCAATGTCGTCTGATGCTTTAAACAGGGTAGTCACATTTTGATTCAGCACTTCAGATTCAGCCAATAAGGGAGAAAAGCTTTCTTCTTCATATTCCTCCATGTTATAATGGTGAAGTATAGAATTTGGGCTAAGATGTAAAGCGGTAATAGTGGCGTTATCACCTTGCTTTTTTACCAGTCCGTTTGCCATCTGCAACAGCGATTTTCCCATTCCCGGATTTCCAAAGGATAGAATGATCCTGTATTTACTTAAGCGCATGATTCCTTCACTCAAAACAGGCTTTTTTTCTTTGTTAATCCGCTCGATCAGATCCAGTGCCGGGCCGGTCATGAAGGTTGTCACCAATGCCATAATTACCATCATGGCGAAGATTTCAGGAGTTAGTATACCAAGATCGTACCCGATATTCAGCACCACAAGTTCCATTAATCCGCGCGTATTCATCAAGGCTCCTATCGACAGGCTTTCTTGCCAGCTTTGCCCCACAAGCCTTGCTGCCGCGGTGCTGCCAACAAACTTTCCGGTTACGGCTACCAATATGATCAAAAAAGTAATCCACCATTGGTATGGATCATTTATAAGTCCGATTTCAGTTCTTAGTCCTGTGAAAACAAAAAATAACGGAAGCAATAGTACAAGCGCTACATCTTCAATTTTGCCTATGAAAATATTCCTGAATTTAGTATTTTCAGGCATTATGGTTCCGGCCATAAATGCTCCGAACAATGCATGGATACCTATCACTTCGGAGATATAGGCTGAGATGATCAGCATTAAAAAGAAAATAGCAACAACCTGTTTATTCATGTTCTCGCGGGTAGGATGCAAATCGCCCAGACGTTTTAAAAATGGCCTTACCACTTTAATCATCACCAGTACATAGCCTATGGCAATAAAAATGGTATATAATGAGCTAACAAAGGAGCCTGCTTTTACAATAGCAATTACAGCTGCCAGTATACACCATGCGGTTATGTCGTCAGCGGCGGCGCAGGTGGTAACAATAGCGCCAAGGCGTGTTTTGTGAATCCCTCTTTCCTGTACAATACGGGCAAGCACAGGAAATGCCGTTATACTCATTGCTATCCCGATAAACAGCCCGAAGGATAAGAATTGAACCCCCGGTGGGGCAAACGATTGATAGATATAATAGGCTAGCCCCATGCCCAGCGTGAAGGGTATAATTATGCTGGCATGACTGATCACTACGGCTTCATGTGCCTTGTTTTTAAGGGTATTTAAATCCAGTTCCATGCCTACCATGAACATGAATAATATAAGTCCTATCTGACTTAAAAACTGAAGGTTTCCTAACGATTGTGCAGGAAACAATGCTCCTGATATTTCGGGGAAAAACATCCCAACCAGAGAAGGACCAAGTACGATACCCGCTATTATTTCCCCAATTACCGTGGGCTGACCTATCTTCTTACAGATCCATCCAAATAACCGGGCTACAAAAATGATTGTTACTATTTGTGCAAGAAGCAGTGCCAATGGATGGGCCAGATTATGAGAAACGGATTCAATAAATTCCACCCATTGGCTTTTCCCACTTTCAGGCACATGAATGGTACGTCCAGCTTCCAATGATTTTCCAAGCTTTGCAATCCATACCATCAAGGCTGAAAAACTACTTACAATCAAAAGATAAATAAGGGTATTTTTGAATTTTTTCATCAGTTCTTATTATAGGTGATTTTACCTGCAGCCTTCGGCCATGCTGGCCTGGGGCATTTATCCTTTTCAAAATCCAAATATAGAAGAACAGACAGATTGTTATACCGAAATTGCACACCAACAGTATTTATTTGTAACAAGAAGGCCAAATTTTGTAATAAGGGCAGCAAGGTATAATTACCCTATTTAAGATTCTATGGGTTTACCGTATTTTCCCCATAAAGTCGTTTTTAAATGCTTCTCCTAATGTAAGCATCAGTGGCTTTCCTGAGGGTATAAAACTATTGATGGTGATGTGATCTCCTGAGAAATACAATACGCTTCTTAGCGCAATAAGCTCTTTTTTATTGATACGGCAAAACTCTTCGGCCGGAAGCAGTGATATAAGTTTTTCAAAGGAAATGTTCTTGAGTTGAAGCATGGTACCATTATCCAATAAAGCCGTCTTATCGCGGGGGTCTATTTCCGAAGTTTTTACATAAACCAACTGATCGAATGCTAAAAGTGCCTGGCCTTTATCGGTATTCAGATGTGCATTATTTTTTCTTACAGGTCTGTCCATCAGCCGAAAAACCTTGTTAACCCCCTGCTGAAGCCTTTCAAGGGTAACCGGCTTCACAATATAGTCAACGGCATCAAGGTCAAATGCATCTGTCGCATAATTTTTATAGGCTGTGGTAAAGATGACGGGTTTCCCTTTTAGCAGGCGTGCAATTTGAAAACCGTTGGTACCGGGCATCTCTATGTCGAGTATGCAAAGATCAAAATTCAACGCAGGCAATTCTTCCAGCAGTATATCCGGATCATTATATGTCCTGATAACTTCAAGTTCCGGAATCTGTTCACATAAAAGTTTCAGGTAGGCTAATCCCGGAAGTTCATCGTCCAGTAACAAGCATTTTAGCTTTGAATTCAAGCAGGTCAATTTTTAAGTGAGCAATATATACGTTTTCCTCTGTAAATCGGTCCAGTTTATAATGATTCTCATAAACAATTTTAAGACGTTCTTCCAGGGCGGCAGCTCCAAAACCACTGTTATCCTTTTTTATAGGATCCTTGGCGGATATCTTATTGGCCACAGTCAGACTGAAAGTGTTGTCGTTGAATTCGAAAATAATGGATATAAAAGCCCCCGGGCTTTGCAGGTCCGCATGCTTAAAGGCATTTTCGATCAGGTCGGTGGATATAAAGGGTGCCATTACTTTTTGATGGTACAAGGGCTCATTTTCGTTGATCTTCTGCTTTACTTTCAAATCAAACAATGGACTAAGCTTTATTTTATTGATTTCAATAAGGTTAAGGGCAAATTCTACTTCCTGTCTGGGAGTGACAAATGGTTTCCGGCTGTCATAAAGCATATAGTCAAGCACGTTGGCCAATTTGTTAAGTGCAAAATAGGTCTGGTAAGCATGCGACTGAACGGAGTTGAGGATATTTTTAAATAAATGAGGATTCAACCTTGACTCAATATTCTCCAGTTGCATTTGATTGTATTTAGCTATGATGTCCTGGTATTTTATCTCAATGCTTTTATTTTCCCTGGTTGATTTTTTTATCCGGATCAGCAGATAAATAATTACAGCTATGGCAAACGGGAGCAAAACAATGCTTCCATATATTAAGAATGAAGGTATGGTCGTTTGACTTTCCATAGGAAATTGATCCAAATTTTGAATTTTCTGAAGTCATAAAAATACACAGATTTTTTTTCATCTCGATACCATATTCCATACTATCCAATTAATTGGATAAGAAGGTGAAGTAAAAAATTATCTATTATGTGTTTTCACCGGGATGCCTTAATTCTTTCAAACTATCATTAGAAATTAGCATCATTAGTAACCCATCTGTAAACTCAGTTACAGATGGGTTACAGATGGGTTACTAATAAGTTAGAAATGGAACATAAGTGTGACTATAGCAGAGAGATAGCAAGGTGGAAGAGTTCTTTTGCTTTTGGAAGTATTATTACCCTCAATTAGAAAGGACCCAATCGTCACGATTGAATCCTTTTTAAGATTGTTTTTAGTTAATGATTTTAGAGAAAAAATACCTGGCTGTATGCACTATTTTAATTGATAAGCTTCTACACTGTTTGCCGAAAAGGTGGGTACC
>DATGYU010000430.1:0-6587 GCA_035297625.1 Prolixibacteraceae bacterium | reverse complement strand
GAAAAATCACTCATTGGCCCTTTTCTCATTTTCTCATTGTCCGTGATATGAAAATAATCAAAATCGACAAACCCTCCCGGAGCTTTTGTGGCATAGTTAAACAATCCAAAACGATACCCCATGAAGTGTTCCATCAGGGTATACTCCATTTTCAGACGTCCCCCAATAACAGTCCATGATTTCCCATCGAGGCTGTAAAAGAAGTTGGCTTCATCAATTCTATCTTTGAAATTACATTCAATTTTAAAAAAGACTGTATTTTGTGTAAGCGGAATACTTTGCAATTCAGTGGGTTTATCTGTTTTATTGCTAATCATGAACAGGAATTTTTGCCCATTGATCATTTTCACTCCCACCTGGCCAAACTTTCGCTGGAATACACATAAGCCGGCAAAATCGCCTTCTTTCATATTTGATATATCCATGGATGTCGACCCGGTACATTCCGGCCCGATAGTACGTTGAGTTAAAGTGTTGCGCGATTTTAAAAATAAACTGTCAATACGACCTGTTTTAAGACGCAAATAACCTTTACGGTCAGTAACCGACCAAAGGGTATTGTCCGGGTTGTGGTTCCACTGCCAAACCAATGGTAAAGCAGGGTCTCCTTTTTTTCGAGTGAACTCATCGCTGTTGACAATACCAGGAATCAATCCTTTGCTTGCCGGTAAATCCAATGTTTCGGGTACTTTCCCGTTTACCCCGATTACAGGCCATCCATCTTCCCATTTGATGGGTACCAAGAAAGGAATGCGGCCAACCGATCCGTGATCCTGGAATAAATAGGCAAACCATTTGCCATCTGGAGTATCAATCATTCCTCCCTGGGCAACTCCCTGGTCCTGTAAGGCCATCCTGCCTTCGTATGGACCGGTAATCTGATCTGCACGATGGATAACTACTGTACGCATTGATCCTCTGGGCCAGGTGATGTTATAGAGATAATACTTGCCATTGACTTTAAAAAGTTGAGAGCCTTCAGCACCCAGCATTATTTTATCCCCTGCGGGAGCGCTGGCATTTTCTATCAGCACACGATCAGTGCCTTCTTTTACCCCGGAAAGGTCGTCTTTCAATTCAAGCATGTGAAGTTTGCTGGCACCATAGATCATATAAATACGATCGTCATCGTCAATAAACATCGTGTTGTCATGATAAGATGGCGCGAAAGAATGGGTTACCCATGGCCCCTTTTCAATATCCTTGGTTGTATAGATATAGGTTTTATTGGTAGTCTGGGCAAATGTGGAAACATAGAAAGTTCCCTTGTGATAGCGAATACAACTGGCCCAGGAACCTTTCCCGTAAGTACTTTTATTATTGACAAGGTTCATGGCATCCACGTTGGCAAGGGTATCGTAAGCATAGCTAATGATTTGCCAGTTGACCAGATCTTTCGATTTCATAATAGGCACCCCGGGACTCATGTGCATGGTGGTGCTGCTCATATAGTAAGTATCACCAACGCGAACCATTGACATATCGGGAACATCGGCATATATAATGGGGTTGGTGGCTTTGCCGGGTTTTTCTATTGCCTTTAAAGACAAGGCCGATATAAGAACAAGGGTGATTGAAAACAACTTGTGTATCATACATTTATATTTTTTAGTTGGATGGGTTGCTGTTGTTGAAAAAGTTATAAGGTTTGAACAACAGTAACATTTTCAACCCTTCCAACATTTTAAACTCTTCTATCCCTTCCACCATTTTAAACTATAGTTTACCTACTGAAATAGCCTTTGTGCATATTCAAACAAATCCCTGCGCCATGTTAACCATTCATGGGCTGTTCCAACGGATTCATAGTACACATATTTGATTCCCTGCTTGTCCAGCATGGCCCGGAATGCTCCCACAGAGCCAGGAAAAGGTTTAGGCTCTTTGGTTCCCAATCCCAGAAAGAAAACGTTGATTTGTTTATTCAGTGCTTTGCCATCGTTGAATTTCCCGTCAAGGAAAGTTGCCGGGTCAATTACATCCGTACTTGGATAATTGGAAGTGCCGCTAAAACCTCCGTAACTTGAAAAAGCATCCAGATGGTTCATAAAAATCCGCATGGTCTGATTGGCTCCCATGGATAAACCAGCTATGGCACGATGCTGACGGTCGGCAATGGTACGAAACTTAGCATCAATCATTGGAATAATCTCATTCATCATTACTTCTTCAAAGGCAGAAGCAGGCGGAGTTTTTTTATCGGGTGTACCTTCCTGAGGTTTATAAGCATATCCGTTGTCCATGACAATAATCATGGGAACTGCCTTTTTTGCTCCAATCAGGTTATCCAGAATCAGGTTCGCTTTCCCTTGAGAGGCCCATCCTGTTTCATCCTCAAAACTTCCATGCTGAAGATAGAGTACCGGGTAGCGGGTCTTCGTATTCTGCTCATATCCGGCAGGCGTGTATACAAAGCATCTACGGTATGCATTGGTAATTTTTGAGAAATAGATGTTTTCACTCACTAACCCATGGGGAGCATCCTTCAGTGCATAGAAATCCTGATCCTTGGCAGGAATTTCAATACCACTTCCCCACCTTCCGGCGCCATAAAAATACTTGGATCCCGGGTCTGGAACCGAAGCCCCGTCGATGTTCAGCTGGTAATAATGAAAACCTTCATCCTGAGGAGCTGACTCTCCGGTCCATACCCCTTTTTCATCTTTTACCAGATCGTATTTTACACCTCCAATATCGAGTTGTACTTTATTTGCTTCAGGAGCAAAAATACTTGTACGCACCCGACCTTCTGAATTGACCAGTGGATATTGCTTACCGGGCTGGTTTACCGATGATGGCCTGAAATCCTCGGTTACATGAACCTGTGTTGATTGAGCAAAACAGGAACCAGTAGTAAGTGCCGTAATTAGCAGGAGTATTTTTATTCTATTCATTGATTTCTTATTTTAACTGAAGGATTGAAAGAATATGCTCTGAGAAGTTGAGAAAATGAGCACTGAGAAATATCTCTCATTTTCCCATTTTCTCACCTTCTCATTTTCTCATTTTCTCTGCTCCGTTCTTACTTGTCTTCTTTAAATAAAAGCGGTGCCAATTCATGTAAACTGCGACGCCATGTTAAAAATTCATGGGCTGTATTTTCAGACACATAAGAAACAGCATTAAAGCCTGCTGCCTTCAGGTCTTCCACGGATTTCTTAACGCCATCGGGGTTTTCTTTGCTTCCGCAGCTGGTGAAAATAAGCTTCACTTTTGACTTGTCTTTGATCTCGTCAGCTTTGTATACGCCACCACTTAAAAGGGCATAATAGGAAAAAACCTCAGGCTTGTTAAGTGTGATGGTATGCGTTTCCATTCCCCCCATTGAAAGACCGGCCATTGCCCGATGTGCCTGATCAGCGAGGGTACGGAAGTTGGCATCTACAAAAGGAATCAGTTCATCCACCAATACGGTTTGAAATGGATTGATGTCGAAATTGCGAAGACCGCTGCCAAACTTGATCTCGTTGGTCATCCCATAAGTCATCACAATAATAAACGGTTTAATCTTACCTTCAGCAATCAGGTTGTCCATGATCAGGTTGGCATGACCCTGGTTACTCCAGGCTGTTTCATCTTCTCCCCAGCCATGTTGTAAGTACAAAACAGGGTAGCGCATTTTGGTATTCTTATCGTAACCTGCAGGAGTGTATACAAATGCCCTTCGTGAAGTATTGGTGCTTTTAGAAGGGAAAAGTATCTGCTGAACATTTCCATGAGGCACGTCTTTCAAGGCGTAGAAATCCTGGTCATGCGCAGGTATTTCGATACCGCTTTCCCAACGGGTGGAACCATAGTAATTCAATGCGCCCGGATCATTAAACACCCCACCGTCAATGGTTACATGGTAATAGTGGAAACCCTCGTCCATTGGGCCGGCAGTGGTACCCATCCATGAGCCGTCTTCCGCTTTTGTTAGCGGAGTTCCTCCCTTTTGACCACCAAGGCCAAGGCTCACCACCACGCTTTGAGCCTGGGGAGCTTCGATACGAAACCGGGCATATCCCTGCGAGTTCACCTGCGGGTATTGTTTACCCGGCTGATTCAAACTTGAAGGCTTAAAATCTTCGATAACGGCAGGCTTTTCTGTTTGCGCCATACTCAGCAAACCAGATAAAGTCAGCAACAGAACCAATACGATTGAATATTTTTTCATAATGCTTATAATTTGATGTTTAGTTATTAAATAATCGTTTTCGATATAAAATTTAGTTTTCCAGGCTCACCGAAATCAGTTGTTTTTGATCAGACATTGCCACCAAGGCTATATCAAGGCTATATTAACCCTATACCAAGGCTATATTTTTTTTTCAGGATTCATAGCCCTGGTATAGGGTTAATATAGCTCTGATATAGCCTTGGTGGTAAAAAACATGATATCTTTTGCAACAGTTACCTATTCTACTTCTCCCTTTCAGGAGATATTCCTGATTCTTTTTGATTATTTACTTTGATTTTTCCTGAATTAAAATCATTTAAATAAAAGCTGAGCAAACTGATAAAGGCCTCTTCTCCAGCTTTGCCATTCGTGGGCTGTTTGGGGAGAAACGTAGAAATGAGCATTCATTCCTGCATTTTTTACTGCTTCCGTATTAGCTTTAGGATCGCCGCCAAAGCCACCTCTTGGGTTTTCAATCTCACGGCCACCATAACTGATAAACAATAGTTTTACGTTCTTCTTGAAATCAGGATTCTTGTCAAGATCATCCATGCTGATGCTGCCACCACTAAACATACCCACCTGGGAGAACTTTTCTGAACTGGCCAGGGTGATCAGGCGAGTTTGCATTCCGCCCATTGAAAGACCTGCCATGGCACGGTGTTTCGGGTCTGCCTGAACACGATAATTGGCTTCCACAAAAGGGATCAGGTCATTGAATAAGACAGCCTTGAATTCTGCTGCAAAATCAAATCCGCCCATCGGGCCTCTTTTTTCTTTGGCATCGGTATTCGCTTCCGGCTTTGGAGCAGGAGGCCTTGGAAAACTGACACTGCCGTTTTCCATCACGATGATAAAGGGAACTGCTTTATTTTCAGCAATCAAATTATCCATGATCAGGTTGGCATGGCCTTGGTTTCCCCAACCTGTTTCATTCTCACCCATTCCATGCTGAAGATACAGGACAGGATATTTCTTTTTGCTGTCTTTTTCATAGCCCGGAGGGGTATAAACGTAGGCACGACGTACCCTGTTGGATGATTTAGCGAAATATTGAACCTCACGCAACTGTCCATGCGGAACATCTTTTAAGGCATAAAAGTCCTGATCTTTAGCAGGAATTTCAATACCACTGCCCCAACGGCTGGCACCATAAAAATACAAGCTTCCAGGATCTGGAACCGCGGCCCCGTCCACCCACAATTGGTAATAGTGAAATCCTTCATCCTGCGGAGCAGATTCTCCTGTCCATACTCCTTTATCATCTTTCACCAGATCGTATTTTACAGCGCTGATATCCAGCTGCACTTTATGTGCCTCAGGAGCAGAGATCTGTACACGTACACGTCCTTCAGAATTTACCTGAGGATACTCTTTCCCCGGTTGATTGACTGAAGAGGGTTTAAAATCTTCAACAGCTTTTTGTTGCTGTGCAAAACACAACGACCCGGAGATCATCATAAACACGCTTAAAAAAAGTGTAAGCTTTCTCATAGTTTATATATTTAGTCTTATTTTATTAAATACTTAGTTTTCAGTGATCGATGGTCTCTGACAACTGACCACTATTTACTGATTACTGCCCCTGTTCTCAATATGGAAATAATCGAACGACACATCAAAAGGTGAATTCGGCTTGGTGGTATCAGAATTGAACCAGAAGGTGCTTTTCATGTATTGGGTTACCACCCCGTCGCAGGCAATGAGACCTGCCCTGATATCTTTTAACAGGATATTGGCAGTTCCCAGTGTTTCATATTTTTGGCCATCCAGTGAATAAGAGGCTGTGTAAATGCAGCCTTTCTTCTCCAGTTTAAGGATCAGTGTTTTATTTCCCGTGATTTCATCTTTGAGGTTGAAGGATTCCACTGACTTTGCAATGCCATTTTCCTCCATCATCAGGTCAATGGTACCTGGTTGCACCTGATTATTGCCTCCGCCACCTCTTGAAGTTTTGACAACTGCCCGGAACATCAGTTTCAGGAAGTTTTCATCATCCTGGTAAACCAATATTCCGGCATTCTCAGGCTGCGAAGGAACTCTTGAACCCACCAGTCTGGTCTCGATGATCCAATCGTTATTGGCACTCTGCAAAAGCATGTTTTTGGCATTATTGGTAGCCTCTGATACATCTCCAGGTTCAGTGGTAATGGTAAGAGCACCCTGTTTTTTGGAAAGACTATGCGTAGCCTGATTTTCCCTGATCCATGTCCATTGTTTCCCCAATGTTCCATCAAACTCATCACTCATGGATTTGACATCAAAATTCAGGTAATAGGTATTCTTTTCAAGGGTAATATTGTCGATAAACTGCACCACTGTTGTGCCTGGAATTGTTTTTGCCTGTTCGATATCAACCGTCACATTATTTCCAATTGCAGAGGCTTTAACTACCGGTATTTTTGACTTACTGCTTAGCAAATAACTA
>DATGYU010000429.1:0-11309 GCA_035297625.1 Prolixibacteraceae bacterium | reverse complement strand
ACAGACCTTCGAAAAGCAGTTTTTGAAAACTGTACTTTCAATGGTGTGGACTTCGACAAATGCGACCTACAGGGCTTGTGCCTGGACGGGCAGACATTTACCGGGGTTAAGTTTGACAATTCATCACTGAAGGATGTAACTTTCCGGGGAGCCACCCTCCGGAATGTAGCTTTCCGGGCCACCAATGCCTTGACCAACAAATTTTACCGAAGTCTAAAAACTATTAGCTTTGACGGAGCAATGATGGATAAGCTGACTTACGCCGCACTGAAAGGCCTGGGGGCTGATTTATCCAAGGTTACTATTATTTAGGAAGTGAAGATACCTTATTACTAATAAGATGAACAACGAAAAAATATTTTCAATGCCTTTTGCAAATGTCTATCCACTATTAGTGCAAAAAGCAGAAAGGAAAGGACGCACAAAATCTGAGGTGGATACCGTTATTTTTTGGCTGACAGGGTATAATCAACAGACATTGCAACAGCAAATCGACAGTAACAGTGATTTTGAAACCTTCTTCGCCAAGGCCCCACAAATGAATGCCAATATTTCAAAGATTACAGGGGTGGTTTGTGGTGTTCGTGTTGAAGAAATTGAAGACCCGCTGATGCAAAAGATTCGTTACCTGGATAAGCTGGTTGATGAATTGGCAAAAGGAAAGGCAATGGAGAAGATTTTAAGGAAGTAAAAAATATGAGATAAAGGGTGAAAAACAATGTTATGCTGACTTTTGACAAACTATATTTCAGCATAACATTGTTCACTAAATTATTAGAACCTACCTGATGCTTTTATTTATTCCCCTTTATTCATCAATGGATTCCATCCCTGCGCCTGTAGCGGAATGACGGACCCTCCTGTAGTAATTAAATTGGCCCCTTCTGATTCCGGAGTGATATGGCCAATAATGGTAATATCGAATTCTTTTTTAATAATATCGTAACACTCGATTGGAACGGTGAACAGCAGTTCATAATCTTCTCCTCCGTTCAGGGCGGCTACCAAAGGATTAATGTTCAATTCCTGGGCAAAAGTTTTGGTCTGAAGGTCAAGAGGGATCTTCTCTTCATAAATATTACATCCCACTTTAGAATCTTTGCACAAATGGAGTACTTCTGAGGACAGCCCGTCTGAGATGTCAATCATCGATGTGGGCTTTATATTCAGGGTCTTGAATAATTCCTTGATATCCCCCCTTGCCTCCGGCTTCAGCTGACGCTCCAGGATATAATCATAGCCTTCAAACTCTGGCTGTTGATTAGGATTTACTTTAAAAACTTCATTCTCCCGTTCCAGGAGTTGCAAACCCATATAGGCACCCCCCAAATCACCACTCACACATACCAAATCGTTTACTTTGGCCCCGCTACGGTAAACCAATTCCTCTTCTGAAGCTTCCCCAATGGCTGTAATGCTAATGGTAAGGCCAGTTAGTGAGCTGGTAGTATCTCCCCCGATTAAGTCTACCCCATATTTTTGACATGCCAGATGAATCCCGGCATATAACTCCTCAATGGCCTGGATGGAAAATTTGGAAGATACAGCTATGGAAACAGTAATCTGTCTCGGGGTAGCATTCATGGCATACACATCCGACAGATTAACCACCACGGCCTTGTATCCCAAATGTTTCAAAGGGCAATACATCAGGTTAAAATGAATGCCTTCGGTAAGCAAATCGGTTGTAATGACCACCTTTGAGTTGGGATAACTTACCACGGCAGCATCATCCCCTACCCCTTTTATGGTACTGGCATTTTTTAACTCAATTTGATCTGTCAGGCGTGAAATCAAGCCGAATTCACCAATATCAGACAGCTGTATTTGTTTATTTTTATCTTCCATGTAAATAATTAAGACTAAAAGGTATTTATTCCCTGTAAAGTTTGGACAAAAATAGCTTTACTTCGTTATCTTTGCAATTTATTTTAAACTGTCACCTGTAAGGATTGTTAGTTAATATAAATAAAGGGACAGAAAGGGAAAGATATGGAAAACCAGGATAAATTATTAAACGACATAACCACCCAGGAATACCAGTATGGTTTTGTAACCGATATTGATACTGATGTAATTCCCAAGGGATTGAATGAAGATGTGATCAGACTGATCTCCTTCAAGAAGAAAGAACCTGAATTTATGCTTGAATTCAGGCTAAAGGCATATCGTGAATGGCTGAAGATGAAAAGTCCGCAATGGGCCAATCTGAAGATACCGCCTATCGATTTTCAGGAAACCATCTATTATGCAGCTCCAAAGACTTCACCCAAGTACCAAAGCCTGGATGAGGTAGACCCTGAATTGCTGGAAACATTTAAAAAGCTGGGGATTCCGGTCGAGGAGCAGAAACACCTGGCCGGCGTGGCTGTTGACCTTGTCATGGACAGCGTATCGGTTACCACCACCTTTAAAAAGGTGTTGGCAGAAAAAGGGATCATCTTTTGTTCATTCAGCGACGCTTTGCTTGAACACCCTGACCTGGTACGCAAGTATCTGGGAATGTCGGTGCCACCTATGGATAACTTTTTTGCAGCCCTGAACTCTGCTGTTTTCTCGGATGGGTCTTTCTGTTATATCCCCAAAGGAGTTCGATGCCCCATGGAACTGTCTACCTATTTCCGAATCAATACTGCCGGAACGGGTCAGTTTGAAAGAACTTTGATCATTGCCGAAGATGACAGCTATGTAAGCTACCTTGAAGGTTGCACCGCCCCTATGCGCGATGAGAACCAGTTGCATGCTGCCGTGGTGGAAATCATTGCCATGGACCGTGCCGAGGTGAAATACTCCACCGTGCAGAACTGGTATCCGGGCGACAAGAACGGAAAAGGCGGGGTGTACAACTTTGTAACCAAGCGTGGCATCTGCAAAGGCGAATCTTCAAAGATCAGCTGGACACAGGTGGAAACAGGCTCAGCCATCACATGGAAATACCCTAGCTGCATCTTACAGGGAGATAATTCAATCGGCGAGTTTAACTCGGTAGCATTGACCAACCACTTCCAGCAGGCGGATACAGGAACCAAGATGATCCATATTGGCAAGAATACCAAAAGCACGATTGTCTCCAAGGGTATCTCGGCAGGCAAAAGTGACAATTCCTATCGTGGACTGGTAAAGGTATTGCCTGGCGCTATTAATGCCAGGAACTATTCACAGTGCGACTCCCTTCTGTTGGGTTCAACTTGCGGAGCCCATACCTTCCCCTATATTGAAGTAGGCAACAAATCCTCGATAGTGGAACATGAAGCCACTACTTCCAAAATCGGTGAAGACCAGATCTTTTACTGTAACCAGAGGGGGATTTCCACAGAAGATGCCATTGGTATGATTGTAAATGGCTATGCCCGCGAAGTGCTCAACAAACTTCCTATGGAATTTGCTGTTGAAGCACAAAAACTGCTGGCCATCAGCCTTGAAGGCAGCGTTGGATAGTAGCATGGGGCAAGGAGCTTTGGGCATGGGCTTGGTTAGCCAAATTTGCCTTATAGTCCTAAAGATCCTTAAAGGCTTTAAATAAGAAATATAAAATAAGAAATAAGGAACAAGAAAATAAAACAGCTCTGTTTTTCAGAACAACTTGAAACTTTGAACTTGAAACTTGAAACTCTAAAAGAATGCTTACAATAAAGAACTTACGGGCCTCGGTGGAAGGCAAGGAGATACTGAAAGGAATTAACCTGGAAGTAAAAGCAGGAGAAGTACATGCCATTATGGGACCCAACGGTTCCGGGAAAAGTACACTGGCCAACGTGCTGGCAGGAAAAGAAGATTATGAAGTGCTGGAAGGAGAAGTCACCTACATGGGCGAAGACTTGCTGGAATTAGCGCCAGAAGTACGTTCCCGCAGCGGCTTGTTTTTAAGCTTTCAGTATCCGGTAGAGATCCCCGGTGTTCCAATGATCAACTTTCTGAAGGCATCGGTTAATGAACACCGTAAGTTCAAAGGTCTGGAACCGCTAACCGCAGGAGAATTTTTAAAGCTGATGCGTACCAAAAAGGAAATGCTGCATCTTGACTCTGAACTGACCAACCGATCAGTTAATGAAGGCTTCTCTGGTGGTGAAAAAAAGAAAAACGAGATCTTCCAGATGGCCATGCTCGAACCCAAACTGGCCATTTTGGATGAAACAGATTCAGGATTGGATATCGATGCCCTGCGTATAGTAGCCGAGGGGGTAAATGCCCTTAAAACGCCCGATAATGCCACCATCGTGGTGACCCATTATCAGCGCCTTCTCGATTATATCGTACCCGATTTTGTGCATGTGCTGTATAACGGACGCATTGTCAAATCAGGAGGCAAAGAATTGGCCCTTGAACTGGAAGAAAAAGGCTACGACTGGATTAAAAACGGGAATTTATAATCATTATGAGCATTATCTCTGAAAAAATATCCCTTACGGAGCAATGGGTTTCACTCTTTGAACAAAGCCGTGCTGCGTTAAATCAGGGCTCTTCACCACTGCTTAACAGGGTGCGGGAGGTATCCATCAAGCGTTTTGCCCAGGCCGGCATTCCTGATTTCAAAAATGAAGATTATAAATATACCAATCTTAAACCGGCTTTCGAAAAGCAGTACCGCCAGGAACTGGTAAAGGAACCGGGATTGATTAACCTGAATGAGGTGTTCCAGCGCAACATACCGCAACTGGATGCCCATATGGTCTACCTTGTCAACGGATGGTTTTACAATGGGAATAATCCTTCTGCCGGACTTCCTTCAGGGGTAGTGGTTGGAAGTCTTGAACAGATTGCCAATGAGCGCCCTGAACTTTTGGAAAACCATATTAACCGGCAAGCCGGCCTGTCAAACGATCCTTTTGTGGCCATGAATACGGCTTTTTCAAAAGATGGCTTTTTCATGCTGGTACCCAAAGGGGTAACTGTTGAAAAACCGGTACAGGTAATCAATATTTTAAGTTCTGATGAAAGCCTTATGGCCACCCAGCGTAACCTTATTATTGCAGAGGCAGGTAGCCGTGTAAAAATAATAAGCTGCGACTATTCCCTGTCCACTCCTGCCCTTTTGTACAACAGCGTGTCGGAAATATACATTGGTGAAGATGCTGTGGTAGATGTCTATACCATCCAGAATGTTCACAACCAAACGACAACAATTAATTCTACCTTTTACAAGCAAGAACGTAATTCGACACTGTTGACCGGCATTTTTACTTTGCATGGCGGAATGGTAAGAAACAACCTGAAAGTAAACTTCAACGGCGATCATTGCGAGGCCAATGTCTACGGGGTTTCTTTTACCGACCAGAAACAGCATGTGGATAATAATACCATGATTGAACATGCAATGCCCAACTGTTTGAGTAACCAGATCTATAAAAATATTCTGGACAATGAATCAACAGGCGCTTTTGCCGGCAGGATCCATGTGGCACGTGATGCCCAGCAGACCAACGCCTTCCAGCGGAACAACAATGTTTTGCTCTCAGACAAAGCACGTATGCAGACAAAACCTCAGCTAATTATTGATGCCGATGATGTAAAATGCAGCCATGGCGCCACGGTTGGACAAATTGATGAAGATGCGCTCTTCTTTCTCAGGGCCCGTGGTATTGGTGAAAAAGAAGCCCGCATGATGCTGATGAACGCCTTTGCCCATGAAGTAATCCAAAAGATTACCATTGAAGGCCTGCGCGATCAAATGGATGAACTGATTGAAAAACGTCTAAGCGGAGAAATAAGCCTTTCGCATAACTGATACTATCTTTGATGTCGTTATTCCTTCATTGGAAATAGGAATATATCTTAAAGCCTTGCAAGTAACGCAAGGCTTTTTTATTGCCATAAATTAAAGAACTGAAGGATAGGTTAAGCTACATGCCACTTGCTCTTCAGTGAGTTTTATACAATAACTAAAAGTTATAAATTATACTTTAAGATAATTTATAAGGAGAAAAAACAGGTTTCAGCCCTTTCAGGCTGTTTTGTTTTATCGGACAAGCACAAGATCATTCACAATTTCATTCACCCACAAATAGGCCATAAAGGCCATTTAAACAGGATTGTTTCCAAGAGGGCTGTGCTCCTAAAGTCTATTCTTAAAATGTATTGTCCATTACCTTTTCAATCCAGAGGTTATTAGAAGATTGTTCGAAGGTGGTTCGAAGATCATTCGAACACACTCGAATAAACTTCTAATAACACTCTAACAATTTTCTAATTATCTTCTAATGATATAGGAAACGGATGTAATTCCCTTGGGATTTCAGGATCAATTTAAAATGTTGAGCAAGCAACAGCAGGAAGAAGTGGTCAGTAATCAGTATTCAGTGTTCCATTTTTTTCATCAAACAGGTAATTAATTAAATTACAGCTTGAATCCTGGAATTTTAAACTTTAAATTATAAACATTTAAACCCCTGTTTTCTAAGGTTTTTCACTTGATCCTGATTCTCTTGAAACTTGAAACTTGGAATTTGGGACTTGAGATATTTCCTTTGGATCCGTTATAAACGAAAAAAGCCGTTCTTCGTAAAGAGCGGCTTTTTTATATTGTATTCTTGGTTTAATTATCCATTGATAGCATTCAAATGTAATGCCAGTGAAGATTTCAGGTTGGAAGCTTTGTTTGGATGAATAATATTCTTCTTGGCAAGTTTATCAATCATTGAAACAACCTTTGGAAGGCTAACCGCAGCAGCTTCCTTGTCAGTTTCAAGACGCAATTTCTTTACAGCATTACGCATTGTCTTGGCATAGTACTTATTCTGCACCGATTTAACTTCGTCCTGTTTGATTCTTTTTTTTGTTGACTTATGGTGTGCCATTTCTTTTGAATTCTAAATTGTTAAATTTATCTGTAGCCCGTAGGGGATTCGAACCCCTGCTACCAGGATGAAAACCTGGCGTCCTAACCCCTAGACGAACGGGCCAACTTGTTTCTTCCCTTAATTTTGGGACTGCAAAAATACAGCATTTTTTTTAGCCACCAAATATTTTCAGAAATTTTTACCAAAATACTTTCACTTCTTTTAGTGTCCGCGTTTTTTATTTTGGCGCTGCAAAGAAATACAAGATTTTTGAATTGACAATACGTTTGTGAAAAAAATTATCGCCATTCTACAATTGTTCCCCTTTCTTTTTGCAGCAGCTTCTCAGGCATAGATGCAACGATCTCTTTCCAAAGCAGTTCGATCAGTTTGTTTTTTGCATAGTGGCGTGAATAAACCAGGCTGACTTCCCTTAATGGATTAATATCAGAGAAAGTATGCACTTGTTCAAAGCGCGATTCGCTCATCCCTAGGGTCGCAAGTTCAGGAATAATGGTAAGCCCGCCTTCTTTATCGATGATATTCATGACCGTTTCCAGGGTCCCGGCTTCAAACTGAAAAGGCAAGGCTGAGTTTACGGCTCCTTTGAAAGAGCAAAGGTTGATAACCTGATCACGGAAACAATGGCCATCACTTAACAGCCATATTTCTGGTATAGCAATATCCTTCAGCTTGATCGTTTTCTTTGCAGCCAGCGGATGATCCTCATGGGCATAGAGTAGCATTCCTTCATAAAAAATCGGCTTTTCATAGATGTGCTCCTCCTTTAAAGGGGTCACCAAAATGCCCACATCCAGCAGATCCTTGTTTAAATGATTGATGATGTTGGCAGTGGTCAGTTCTTCAACTTTAATAATAATATTGGGGTATTTACGTTTGTAATTACCGATAAACAAAGGCAAGAGGTAAGGGGCCAGAGTGGGGATGATTCCAATCTTTAATTCACCTGAAATCAAATTCTTATGCTCTTTGATGATACTGTTGATCTTTTGCGATTCCCGAAGGGTAATACGAGCCTGGTCAATAATGCGGCGGCCAATATCGGTAGGGATCAGGGGCTGGATACTGCGGTCAAAAATGACCACTTCCAAATCCTCTTCCAGCTTTTTGATCTGCATACTAAGGGTGGGCTGGGTAATAAAACAATGTTCGGCTGCCCTGCCAAAATGCCGAAAAGTATCGACAGCAACAATATATTCCAGTTGGGTTAAAGTAATCATGGATTTTTTTAATTTTAACTGATAAATATAGAGAAAAAGTTACTTGATTTGCTTCCATGGTACGTTTAATATCTTTTTCTTTGAAGTCGAAAGAGTGACTTTAATTTTAACATGATGAGATTCTTAGGATTAATACTAATTTTCGCTTGTCTTTCCTGCGGAAAATCATATACACAAAAGGCTGAGGAAAAGCTGAATTGGGCGGTTAGCCTTTGTGAAAAGGGGGATTCGTTGAACGCCCTTGTTCAACTGGATTCTGTTCGGATCTTGTATCCTGAGGCTGTAGCAACCATCAAAAGAGCCAAAGACCTGACGCAAAAAATCAATTCGGAGTTCTTGTTCCGCAAGCAGGAACAGCTGGACAAGGTGAACGGGCAAATGGCCAATCTTGAAAAAATGTTTGACAAGGAAAAGACAGAATATGACCATTACACGCAGTATATCCATAAAATGCAAGGCGCCAAGCGCCGCTGGAACCAGTCGTTTATTCAATTACATTTAGACGAGCGGGGCGAATTATACATTTCGAGCAATTATTACGGAGAACAGTGGCTCAACCATATCGGGCTGCGTGTTTATGATGGCGTTTTCCAGGCCAAGACCGATACGGTTTCTTTGACCGATCCCAACAACCATCACAGTGAGTTCATGAATACCCACTGGGAAAAGGTAAGTTATATGAATGGCAAGGACAATGGGGTGATTCAGTTTATTGCCGATAACGCCGAACGTAACCTTAAGGCCGTATTCCTTGGACAGCGCATGTATTTCATCGTATTGGAGCAATTCGACAAACAAGCAGTGAAAGATGCCCTGGCCTTATCCAATGCCCTAAAATTAAAATTACAGCTCGAAAAGGACATCAAGAGTCTTCAGGCAAAGGTGAAATAAAAAGAGGTTAATAACTGATAAAAGAAATATCGAATAAGAAATAAGGAACAACGGGTAGCACCATTACTTTCTTATTCCTTATTTCTTATTCGATATTTCTTATTTCTTATTTGAGATATCAACATGAATTTTCTTGAACTATCTCAAAAAAGCTTCTGGATTTCTTCGGCCGGACGGGCTATCACAGCATGGGTTCCTTTGATCACCAAGGGTCGCTGCAACAACTGGGGATTTTCAACAAGTACTTTAATCCATTCCTCTTCGCTTAATTCCAATCCTTTATATTGCTGCTTGTAGAGCTCTTCGTTGGTTCGGATAATTGCTGTCACCTCAAGACCCGATTTATTCAAGAAATCCTTTATCTCTTTGGCGGAAAGGCCATTCTTCATATAATTGATCAGCTCGTATTCATATCCTTTCTGCTCGATATATAAAAGACCTTCTCGGCTTTTAGAACAACGTGGATTGTAATATATCTTCAATAGATTCTGATGTCTTTTTTTGATATAGGTATGGAAATCTTCCTGGGCACGATGATGCTGACCGTTGGTAGTGGTATTATTATAGTGGTTGGTAAGTTCGCTATCCAAAATACGGGCCTTGGTATTATCCCTCAACTGAATCTGAAGCAATTCTTTCAGCTCAGCTCTTATCTCGGGAGCGTAGATCGGGCAGGCCACTTCTATGCGCCTTTCAAGATTGCGGGGCATCCAGTCGGCCGAAGAAATGTAGATATCGTCCTTCCCGCCATTGCAAAACAAGAAAACCCTTGAATGTTCCAGGAACTTATCGACAATACTGATGGCTTCAATGTTCTTGCTCAGTATCGGGTCGCCGGTCTTCAATCCAAAGATTCCACGGATAATGAGTTTTATTTTCACCCCGGCCTGGCTTGCCTCATACAGTTTATCAATCATGAGGGGGTCGATAAGGCTGTTCATCTTCAGGGTAAGGTAAGCCGGTTTGCTTTTTCTGGCATTTATGATCTCCTGGTCAATCTTATGAATAAAGAAATTGCGCATCCCAAATGGACTGACAACAATCTGCTTATAATCAAAATGCATATAGGTATGTTTGAAGAACTCAAACATGTTGGCCACATCATCCGCAATGGACGGGTCGGCTGTTAATAAGCCCTTGTCGGCATAGACGCGGGCAGTGCCTTCATGAAAATTACCGGTACCGATATAGGCATAGTTTCGAAGCCCTATTTTTTCTTTGCGCTGAACCCAGGCCAGCTTGCAATGAATCTTCAATCCCGGTATCCCGTTAATCACCTGGGCGCCTTCTTCCTGCAGCTTATTGGACCAGAAAATGTTGGCCTCTTCATCAAAACGTGCCTGTAATTCGATGACTACCGTTACTTTTTTGCCGTTACGGATAGCGTTAAGCAAAGCGTTGACCACCTTGGAGGTATCGGACACACGATAAAGGGTAATGCCGATTTCGCGCACCTTGGGATCAATGGCTGCCTCTCGCAGGAAATCAATGAAATGAGAAAAACTCTGGTAAGGATAATGAAGCAGTATGTCTTTTTTTCTAAGTTTCTTTAGAATACTTTGCCGTTGCATCAGGTCCTTGTGTGGTACCGGTGCAAGAGGTTGGTAATAATGGTAAGGTTTCCCGATCTCGGGAAAATTCATAAAGTCCTTATGATTGTGATACCGTCCACCTGATACAGTCTTTTCTACCCCGTCCAGCTTCATCTTTTTAATGATGAATCCCAGCAAGTCCTCGGGCATCTCGCGGTCGTAAATCAATCGGACAGGTGTCCCTACTTTACGTTTCTTAAGGCCCAGCTCCATCTTTTCAATCAGGCTTTTCGAGATGTCATCATCTATATCCAGCTCCGCATCCCGGGTCACTTTGATGGTATAGGCCTCAAAGAGATCATAGTTGAAAATAGGAAAAACTTCCTTCAGGCAAAAGCGGATCACATCATCCACCATGATGACAAACTTCTTGTTTCCCTGATCAGGCAATACCAAAAAACGGGATATTGAACGGCTAGGGATTCTTACCAGGGCGTAGGCAAACTTTTCGGGAGCATTGGTCTTTGATAGTTTAACGGCCAGGTAAACAGACTTATCACGCAGGTAAGGGAACTTCATCGACTTGCTCAGCATGATGGGTATAATGTTGGGCAGCACCTTTACGTTGAAATACTTGCGCACAAAAACACCCTGATCGTGGGTAAGCTGTGTTTCATCGACCATGAAGATGTTCTCGGCAGCGAGCTCCTGCCAGATATTGCGGTATATCTCCTGTGCTTCCTGCTGGTGACGGATCACCGTTTCCTGAATTTTATCGTATAGTTCGGCGGCGGTGTAATCGCCCAAAAGGGTTTCATCATCTTTGCCATACTCCAGCATACGGCGCACAGCGGCCACTCTTACCCTGA
>DATGYU010000428.1:0-18018 GCA_035297625.1 Prolixibacteraceae bacterium | reverse complement strand
ATGGCCACAGGATTTTAAGTCCTGCGTGTCTACCGATTCCACCATCCGGGCCTCCTTAAAAAGAGCGAGAAACGAGACTCGAACTCGCGACCCCGACCTTGGCAAGGTCGTGCTCTACCAACTGAGCTATTCTCGCATTTTAATTTGCCATTTCCAATATTCCCCGCAATCTGGTGTCAACTGCGGTAGTCTTTAGGTGAACGTACTGTTTACTGCTTTTTGAAACAGCGATGCAAATATATACCTATTTTTTCTTTCTCCAAAGGGGGAAATCAACTTTAGCTTTTTTTGATGTATTATTTTCTGAATGGCTTGTCCAGACCGGTAATCTTTTTGATATCATTCAGCTTGTTCAATGCTTCCAACGGTGTGAGTGAGTTGATGTCCAGGTTTTTAATCTCGTCGCGTATCTGCTTAAGCACCGGATCATCGAGTTGGAAAAAACTCATCTGGAAGCCTTCTCTTTTCTCAGCCATGCCTTCCAGTGGCTTGGAAAGGCCATCTTTTCGGTGGGTATCCTCCAGTTGAAGCAGTATTTCATCGGCACGGCGCACTACCGAAGGGGGCATTCCTGCCATGCGGGCCACATGAATACCAAAGCTGTGGTTGCTTCCCCCGGGCATCAGCTTGCGCAGGAAAATCACCTTGTTGCCCACTTCCTTTACCGTCACGTTGAAGTTTTTCACCCTTCCAAAGGATTTCTCCATCTCGTTCAGCTCATGGTAATGGGTGGCAAACATGGTCTTGGCTTTTGCCCTTGGATGCTCATGGATGTATTCTACGATCGACCAGGCAATCGATATGCCGTCATAGGTCGAAGTGCCGCGACCCAGTTCATCCAGTAATATCAGGCTTCTATCGGAAACATTGTTCAAAATGCTGGCCGCCTCGTTCATTTCCACCATAAAAGTGGATTCACCCAGGGAGATATTGTCCGAAGCGCCCACACGGGTAAATATTTTATCCACATACCCTATTTGGGCGGCTTGTGCGGGCACAAAACTACCGATCTGGGACATCAGTACAATCAGGGCAGTCTGTCTTAATAAAGCAGATTTACCGGCCATGTTGGGCCCTGTGATGATAATCACCTGCTGGTCGTCCTGGTTTAAGGTCACATCATTTGAAATGTACGATTCACCTAATGGCAACTGATGTTCAATGACCGGATGCCGGCCTCCTTTGATGATAATGTCTTTTGAATCGTTGATCTCGGGACGCGAATAATTGTACTCCACCGCTGCCGTGGCAAATGAGAGCAAACAATCGATCTGGGCAATGATGGCGGCATTGAGCTGTATAGCCTGGATGTATTCTCCAAGGGCAATGATCAGCTCGTTGTAAAGGCGCATTTCAATGGCCAAAATCTTCTCTTCGGCGCCCAGAATTTTGGATTCGTATTCTTTTAATTCTTCGGTGATGTATCTTTCTGCACCCACCAGGGTTTGCTTGCGGATCCACTCCGGGGGTACTTTATCCTTATGGGTATTGCGAACTTCTATGTAATAGCCAAAGACGTTGTTAAACGATATCTTCAAACTGGAGATGCCCGTTCTTTCGGCTTCCCGCTCCTGCAACTGCGAGAGGTAATCCTTTCCCGAATAGGCCAGCATGCGCAACTCATCCAGCTCGGCAGAAACACCCGAAGCAATGACATGACCCTTGTTGACCAAAGTGGGAGGGTCAGGATGGATCTCTTTTTCTATGCGCTGACGGATCGACTCGCAGGGATTGAGCTGTTCGGCAAAACGCTGTAAGTTGGGATCATTGGTTTGCTCACACAAATGTTTGATCGGCACTATGGCCTGAAGGGCATATTTTAGCTGGACCACTTCTCGAGGGTTGATCCGTAAAACGGCCACCTTTGAGATGATACGCTCCAAATCGCCTACCTGGCGGATATGCTCTTCCAGCTTTTCCTTCAGCTCTTCATCCTTCACCAAATACTCCACCACATTCAGGCGGTTGTTAATGGCAGCAATTTCTTTCAAAGGGAGGGCAATCCAGCGTTTAAGCAACCGGGCGCCCATAGGCGAGATGGTCTTATCGATGACCTGCACCAGTGTTTTGGCCCCCTCATTGATGGAGGTGAACAATTCCAGGTTGCGGATGGTAAAGCGATCCAGCCAAACGTAGCGGTCTTCCTCGATGCGCGATAAACTGACAATGTGTTTGGTCTGATGATGCTGCGTCAGGTCCAGGTAATGCAGGATGGCTCCCGAGGCCACAATTCCATAGCTTAGTTCATGAACCCCGAAGCCTTTCAAAGATTTGGTTTCAAAATGACGGTTGAGCCTGTCATTGGCAGCATCGTCGGTATACACCCAGTCGTCCTGGGAAAAAGTATAGTATTTTCCCCCGAAAAGGGAAGTGAAATCCTGTGTCTTGCCTTTTTGGTAAAGCACTTCCTTGGGCTGGAAGGAACTGAGCAGCTTATCCACGTATTCAAAAGAGCCTTCCGCGGTGAGAAACTCTCCTGTTGAAATATCCAGAAAAGCTACTCCTGCCATTTTCTTGTCGAAATGCACCGATGCCAAAAAGTTATTCTCCCGGTGCTCCAGGATATTGTCATTCAGTGAAACCCCCGGGGTTACCAATTCGGTAATTCCTCTTTTAACGATGGTCTTGGTCATCTTGGGGTCTTCCAGCTGCTCGCAGATGGCCACACGCTGACCAGCCCTTACCAGTTTGGGAAGGTAAGTATCCAGCGCATGATGGGGAAACCCGGCCAGTTCAACATAGGTGGCCGACCCGTTGGCCCTTCTGGTTAAAGTGATACCCAGAATGCCCGAAGCACGGATGGCATCTTCACCAAAAGTTTCATAAAAATCGCCCACCCTGAACAGCAGAATGGCATCGGGGTGTACGGCTTTGACGGCATA
Source organism: Prolixibacteraceae bacterium (assembly GCA_035297625.1). Taxonomy (GTDB): domain Bacteria; phylum Bacteroidota; class Bacteroidia; order Bacteroidales; family Prolixibacteraceae; genus Aquipluma. The sequence goes on along the minus strand of DATGYU010000428.1, from coordinate 15,136 downwards.
ATACTGCTTCATCAAAGGAGTCTCGACATATTTATTGGAAGGTGTGGTCAAGGTGCTTTGTTTTATTTGATCAACAAAGATAAGTTTTATAGCCTTGAATACAGCAGCAAAGAAATAATTTGAAAAGGAAAGAGAAAAACGACAAAAATGTCTTAAATTTAATTAACGCAATCAATGGTGATGTAAAGGTTTCTTTTTGAATACCTTGAGAAAGACTTTCGTGCCGTGGAGTGACCTTTCAAGAAATGTTTACAGACCGTTGGGCAAAATACGCATACAATGGAAACCAGCGACCATTTCAAAAAACGGGGCGTCCCCGAAAAGCCAAACGAGTAGGAACAAACAGATTCAATATGCCAAAATATGTCATTGAAAGAGAAATTCCCGGAGCAGGGAACCTTTCAGCCGAAGATTTAAAGGCCATTTCTGAAACATCTTGCAATGTATTGAGAAAAATGGGATCAGAAATACAGTGGATCCATAGTTACGTGGCTGAAGATAAAATCTACTGCGTATATGTCGCCCCCAATGAAGAAATGGTCAGGGAACATGCCAGGCTGGGAGGTTTTCCGGCCAACAAGGTAACGCGCGTATCCACCATCATTGACCCGGTTACCGCGGAATAAAGCATCTAATATTGGAAGCCTTCAATCGTAGTCCAGGGTGGGCTAAGATCGTATATCGAATAACAAGTAAGGCATACAAAAGTAATTTTGTGTTGCTTTCAGCGCTTTATTGCATTTATTTTCTCAGGAGAAGCAATAACCACTTTTGAATTTCCCCTATCAACCTAGTAAATGTATGTACTTTCTGTTAATTATTTCTCCTTTTGAAAGTATCCCGAGCGAAAGTTATTTCAGACAAACAACAGTTTTTAAAGCCTGATGTGTGATGGTGTTTTATAAAATCGTCACTCTGCCTCACTACATTCTCGCTGACCTGGCTGGAATGAATAAGGAATTTTGAGATTAGTCTTTCTTACCGCTTAAGGCAGCTTAATTTAATAAGTTGGAGCATATCTATTCAACAAATAACAACGCTTTTTCTAAATTCAGATAAGCTAAAAAGTATTGTTTCTTTTTTACTATCGGCTATTACACTATTCAATGGCAGGTTAAGGTTCGTTGCCTTTAAAATCCAGTACTTGTAAGTAGCTTGTGTGTTACTTGTGTGTAGTTTGCGTGTTGCTTGTGTGCCTGTAAACACGCAAGCAGCATGCAGGTTACTTATAAATTTCTTACAATTAACTTTTAAAATTGCGCACAGAAAGGTACAAAACACTTTATCACCTTGTTACTACTACTGGGGGATAACCTTTGGTTTTCATTATAAAAAAAGGGAAAGAATCGATTTTTTGTACATATCCATTTCATGCATTTCTTAAAGATCGAATCAATTCACCGGGAATTGGATGGAATCCTTAAGCGCGGGCAGGCAATAAATTCACAATTACCCTCACCAACAGCATTAAAATGATAAAATACACGGCCGGGTTAAACACTTGTCCCATCACCATAGAAAGCAATAAAAGTGCTCCCATCAGATAAAAATAATTTCGGGTAGTGCTTCTCCATTTTTTTACCCTCCAGATGAATACAAAAAGCAGGTTGAGCGGCATGGCCCACAGGATGTTGTAATTGGGACTCATGGCCGGGTGTTCGGAGTAAAGGGCAAACCAGCTCATGATCATGCCTGAAAGGCCTGTGAGCGTTAGCAGCCAGTAATCGAGCCAGTCGGTTCTTTTATTTTTACGATAATTTCTAAAGGAAATATAGGCAACGAGCAAAAACAAAAGGCCAAATACGATGGCAGGCCAGGGAAGGTCCGATTCCAGCTTGTGATTGGGGCACTGCACCAATGTGCGGGTTTCTTTTACCAAAGGCTGGGTGGTGCCATTGGTTTCAATTTGAGCATTGGCAAACTGGTTGAAAAGGTATTCAGGCAAAAACATCTGCCCGTAAGATGATACCGGCTGATCGGCAGGCTTGCTGATCAACAGGTCGATGCCAAAGTCAATCCAGCGGAAGGAATGGTGGAATTTTTTAATCAGATCACGGTAACTTTCCTTGGGGTGAGATTCAGAAAAGTGAACTGTTCCCCCGGCATTGCGCTCAATCATATCGCGAACACGCGTGGCACAGTTGTCCATGAAATAGTTGTAGCGGTACATCCTGTTCTCTGGCCGTGCATTTTCCATAAGGGCATTGTACAGCTTGTCTTTTCCTTCCGCAGAAAGATTTAATACCTGTTCGTATACACTGCGCCTATCCTGTTCATACTCGGGCAGAAAGCTTGAAAATGTTTGTCCTCCCATCAGGTAATCGGTCTGGCCTTTGGCAAAGCGGTAAATGAAATTAGGGCTGTCAAAGCTGAAAAGCCCGTAATTGAATACCGCATCCAGTCGTTGTAAAGGGTCGCTTACCCTGATGGCCGAATGCCCGTACATGGAATAAACTTCCTTGCCCGGATCACAGGTAAGAATACTAACTGTTGCCTGGGGACTTAGAGCTTGTGCCTTTGCTTTGGGTTGAAAAACCAGCAGGACCATTAACAGCAATAGAAAATGACGCGTATGCATGAGCGAAAAATTTGGCCGTAAAGGTAAACGATTTGCGCTTATGCTTAGGAGTTAAATACGTTTATTTGATAAATTCCTCTGTCTGAAAGGTTTGTTATTTAGATTTGTTAAAAATAGTAAGTGTGACTGAAAATTGGTAATATTGCACCCTGTTTTTAAAAATAGAAAGATATGGGATGCAGTGGATGCAAACAAAATATAGATTTAGACCGTCCAGCCATGCTTGGCACCTATGACTGGCTCAACGATATACCCGATACCGCCAATGAAACGGACATTGTAGAAATACGTTTCAAAGGCACGCGCAAGGAGTTTTTCCGTAACGAGGACCGCATTCCCTTAAAACGGGATGAGCTGGTCGTGGTATCGTGTTCACCGGGCCATGATGTGGGGGCGGTTTCACTGACAGGCAAGCTGGCCGAGCTTCAGTTTAAGCGTAAAGTGAAAAAACCGGAACGTTATGAATGGCATAAGATTTACCGTAAGGCAACGCCTTCAGATGTGATTAAATGGGAAGAAGCCAAGGCACGCGAGAACAAAGTGATGATCCGTGCCCGCCAGATTGCCAATGAACTGAAACTGAACATGAAAATCGGGGATGTGGAATTCAGGGGCGATAACAACAAAGCCATCTTTTATTACATTGCCGATGACAGGGTTGACTTTAGGGAATTGATCAAGCAGTATGCCAAGGAATTCAGTATCAAAATTGAGATGAAGCAGATTGGTGCGCGCCAGGAGGCAGGCCGTATCGGGGGCATTGGCTCCTGCGGAAGGGCCTTGTGCTGTTCGACATGGCGTACCGACTTTTCCAGTGTTACTTCTGATGCTGCCATTAAGCAGGGCCTCTCGCCCAATGCCGAAAAGATGGCAGGCCGTTGTGGCAAGCTGAAATGCTGCCTGACCTATGAGCTGGATCATTACCTGGAGGCTTTGGAAGATTTCCCCAATGAATTGTTGGCCATTGATACCGACAAAGGGGTAGCCCGTCATTTCAAGACGGATATCCTTCAAAAGAAAGTCTGGTACAGTTATTCGCAAACCGATGGGGGACGGATTTTTGTGCTTGATTTGGAAGATGTGAAGAAATTCCTGAACATGAACAAGCGGGGCCAGAAACCTTCTTTTGAAGGCTACACGGAACCCGAGGCCAAAAAGGAAAACATGATGAATGTGGGTGAGCTGGACCAGAAATTCTTTGCAGAAACAAAACCTGTTAAGAAACGCAACAAGCCAAGACGCAGGCCCCAGGGAAATAAGCCTCAGGTGAATGTAAAGCCCAAGGCATAAGATTCAAATTTGATAAATACAAGCCGCAATAGCCATTTAGGATGGGTATTGCGGCTTTTTTATGCAACTTTTATGAGTGGAAATGCTTTTCTTTCAGACCATAGATTCAGAATATCTTCATCAGGGGCAAAGGCGAGCAGGTAGCCGCCCCCTCCCGAACCCAGCAGTTTGATATACACTTGTTGATTCAGCGCTTCTTTTACTAAAGCGCCAAAATCCAAAGGAAACATTTCCTTTAAGTACTGTAATTCAAATTCTATTAATTGCCTTAAGTAAATAAAGAATGAAGTTTTATCACCACTTAACAACGATTGGATACACCCATTACTGGCAGGAATATATTCTGCAAGGAAAGCTTTATTAAAACCGGTAAGCTTCATACAATCGATAAAATGTTGCACCAGAGGGCCGGTAGCTCCGGTTGTTTTAGTATCAATTAAGGTAATGGGCCAGCCTGATTTAGAAAGGTCAAAAGCCAGGGGTTGAATGGTTTTATCCTCTCCAAGCAGCAGTGGCTGGTTTAGAAAAGATACCAAGGGATCAAGGCCAGAGCTTTTGCCATGAAAATAGCTTTCCAATAGCGAAAAATCCTCTTTTAAAGATTGTATGGGCAATTGATCCTTTTCAAGGGAAGATGCCGCATAACGGCTAAAAAGGGCTGCCACCAGAGCGCCAGAACTGCCAAGTCCGTATTGATGGGGTATGTTGGAATTGAAACAAAGTCCTTGATTCAGATCCTCTTTCAGATCTTTTAAATCGAAAGGATAATGAAGTTTATTTTCATTCAAAGAAGTCAGATAGGCAAAGAAATTTCTGATTTCAGCATTGCTTTCCCTATATCGGCCATCAGTATCAAATTCCAGGCTTCCGTAAAAACGGGTATAGGGCACCGACAGGGCGATGGCATCAAACATCAGCCCATACTCGCCAAAGAGCAGCAGCTTGGAATTAAAGATTTCAGGTATAGGATTCAATGATTATCGCTTTAGCTTATAATAAAATACATAAAATAATAAGGAATAAGGAACAAGAAACAAGGAATAACAAAGTAAGCCCCCTCAATGCGATCGTTTTACATTTCTTATTTCTTGTTCCTTATTCCTTATTTGAATTCTTTTTTAAGTAAATGTTGTATCTATATTCCTTGATTTAGCTTAATATGCGTTCAGGTCCTTTGCCAATCCGATCATCAATCCACATCCTGTTTTCGCACAATTCCGCCAGTTCTTCTTCGATAAAGGCCTTTATTTCCTGTTCATTCTTTTTAAAATACAACAGGTGGATATTGGGCCCTGCATCCAGGGTAAAGCAGACCGGCAGGGTAGTCTTTTGACGGAAATGACGCACCCGGTTGATGATCTCCAGCGTGTTGGGCTTTAAAAGCATATAGGAGGGGTGGGAAGTCATCATCAGGGCATGCAGGGAAAGGGCTTCTGATTCAACTACCTCCATAAAGATCTCTTTATTTCCCGTGAGCATGGCCAGGTAAAGCTCATGGAGGTTCTGCTGGGCCTGTGCAATACGGGCCGACTGGTAGACATGCTCATTCATCAGGGCATGGCCTGTTGAACTGGAAACTTCCTTTTTTCCTGAATCCACAATCAATATGGCATCGCGCAATCCATAGAAGACAGGATTAATGCCTTCGTAAATGGGAATGGCATACTCGTCGCTGCATGATTCAAACAAGGGGGCTTTGCCCCAGATCGAAAAGCCCGGATAGATGGAGCGGCAGGCGCTGCCGCTTCCCATACGGGCCAGTTCCGAGGCTTTGCGCCACAAATCAGGGTTGTCGGGTTCCTTGCCCAAAATGGCATAATGAAGTTCAGCAATACACAAGGCCAGGGCTCCAAAGGAAGAGGCCGAGGAAGCGATGCCGGCTGAATGGGGAAAGCTGTTGCGACTGCGGATGCGGAAGTTGTAATTCTCAATCCATCCCATCTTAACCGACAGGTTGCACAGGTAAACTTCAATGCGCTCTTTAAAAATATGAGGCACCCCTTCAAAGAAAAATTCTACCTTTTGGTCTCCATCGCTAAACAGCTCTACAGCGGTTTCGGTAAAAGAGTTCTGAAGAACAAAACTCAACGATTGGTTCATTGGTTTCTGAAATTCACGCTTGCCCCAGTATTTCACCAGTGCAATATTGGAGGGGCATCTCCATCTGCTGACCCATTGGGCTTCTTTTTCTAATTCCGGCATCTATTATCAGGATTTAATCAGTTCAGTCCATCTAAAAATAACGTTTAATCCTTTATTTTCAAAATATTTCTTTGTGTCAGTATCCGATGTGAGGGAAGAAAAGAGATAATAATCTCCACCCCAGGCTCCAAGGGATTTCACTTCCCCCTCAAAGTCCATAAAAAGGCTTTGTTTAACCGGCATTTGGCCAATCAGATCTCCTACCATTGTTTCATGTTGACAGATCAGACGATGAAAGGTGAATTGATCCCTGCAAAGGGCAAAGGCTTCAGACAAAGCAGACATCTGATCAATCATTCCATCCGTTACTTTGTTGTTTTCCAAAAAAGAACGCACTTCAGGCAGGGTACTTTTTTTTGTTCCTGAATAGACCAGATACAGCTTATCGGCAAAAGGATAATCCAGGGTGGCTGGCTGTACGGGTTGGTTTTTTTGATAGAGAATAGGCCCATTAGCCTGTGCGCAGGCAATATCAAAACCCGAACCGTTAAAGATCAGTTCATTCAAATGAAAAGCATCCACTCCGGCCCATTGGGAAAGTAGACTTATCAAAGTGCTGCTGCTGCCAAAGCCCCACTGTGGGTCTGCATCCAATCTGGTTACGAAATCAGTACCCGGCTTTGGTTGAAAAGAGGAATTAAGCTTACCGATGGTATTAAACACGAGGCTAAGGGTTGAAGCCTTATCCTCATCAGAGGTGCTTACTACTTTAAAATCCACAGGATCCAACACACATTCAAACCATACCTTTTCATCATACAAGGCTTTCCATTGAAGCAGGCCTGTGTGTAATCCTTCCCGAACGGTTAACTGCTGACCTGCATTTAAGGGCAGGGCAAGTGCTTTTGCACCATGCAGTACAAAATATTCACCACTTAAAAGCAGCTTGCCGTTGGCGTAAAAGGTGGAAGTGGCAGTCAACAGAGAGGAGATTTTTAGATATAAGATTTTAGACTATAGATTTAAGACACCAGACAATAAGATAATAAGAAGCTACAAAGCGCCCTTTTTTACTTTCTTATTCCTTATTTCTTATTCGATATTTCTTATTTTTTCTTTACCCGGCTTACTGATCGGATGACTGTTTTTAATTAGCGTGCAGTAGATCAACAGCTTGCCTTCTTTTGTGAAAATAGTCATCCGATCAGCATTCTTTAAGAGAAATGCTCATTTATGTATTGTTCCACCGATGAAAAGGAGATGGGTTTATCGGCAAAGTATTCTTCCACTTCCTGTTGTTTATCCATGGGCACATCCAGGTGGCTCAGAATATTGCTCAAGTGCATTCTCATATGGCCCTGCTGGATACCCCCGGATACAAGGGCTCTGACAGCGGCAAAGTTAGAGGCCAAACCAGCCACAGCTATAAACATCATCAATTCCAGGGCCGTGGGATTGTCCAGTATCTGCATGGAAAGCCGGGCCAGGGGATGCAAGGCAGTTACTCCTCCCACTACACCTACAGCCAGAGGCAGTTCAATGCTAAACACAAATTTCCCGTCCCGGATTGTTACATCGCTCAGTCCCCGGTACTGTCCGTCATGCGAGGCAAAGGCATGCCCGCACGCTTCAAGAGCCCGAAAGTCATTGCCCGTGGCCAAAGCAAGGGCATCGATACCATTGAAGATTCCTTTGTTATGGGTGACCGCCCTAAAAACATCTGCCTTTGAGATTTGAATGGCCTGCCAGAAGGCCTGTGCAAATGCCTCATTTTCCTCTTTGGTCTTTTCGGGAAATAGTTTGTCAACCGGGCATTCCACCCAGGCGTTGACAAGGCTTTGGGGAGTGTAGTTGGAAAGGATGGCCATGATAATGCTGCAATCACGCTCACCCTCTGACAGTTTTTCGCTGGTAGCGATATACTTTTGAAGACTTTGGGCAAACTGTTCCAGGCAGGAATTGATAAAGTTGGCTCCCATAGCATCACGGGTGTCAAAAGTGGCATCCAGTTGGTAATAATCAGGCATCACTTGGGGCATCTCTTTCAATTCAATGGAAAGGATACCGCCGCCGCGCTCTGTCATCTTTTGGGTAAGAAAACGGCTTTCTGCAATGAGGTGATCTTTGATCTCAGGGAAAAGGGACTTTAATTTCTCAGGGCTGCCTTTCCAGGTGAAATGAACCTGCCCTTTTTTTTCAGTTCCAACAACCCGGGCATGAAAGCCTCCGCGCGAAGCCCAGAAACCGGCGGCATTGGCCAGTGCGGCCACTACCGAGCTTTCTTCGGTTACCAGGGGGAAAAACAAATTCTTTCCGTTGACTGTAAAATTGGGAGCTACGCAATAGGGAAGGTGAAAGCAGGTAAGGGTATTTTCGCTTAGTTCTTCTATGATCTTTTGAATTTGCGGATCCACACATTCAAAGGATGCCAGCCAGTGTTCCATTTCCTTGTCCAACCCGTATTTGTGGATAAGGGCCTCGATACGCTCTTTTTTGCTGTAGCTTGAAAACCCGCTAAGGAACGATTCATTCATGATAGTTGGTATTGATAGTAAGATAGGCCTTTGCAAGGCTGAGAACCTGAATCTGGCTGACCAAAAAGGCTTGCAGGGATTCATAGCTTACCGAGGCATGTTTTAAAACTGCCGATGCCATTCCAAAAACGGCAGGCAGCTGACTTTTGCAAGTGAGGTAATACCCGTCCAGCGCATTTTGTATTCCCCCTGAGATGATCAGTTGCCGGCATTCAGGCAATGGGTTATCTTTTAATATCAGGTTGATATGATCAACCATCTGCAAGGCGGAATGGCCCACAAAGGTAAAGGGCAGGTCGGCTTCATGCTTTAGCGGATTGCCCCGCATAATTTCCAGCTTGGCAAAGTTGGTACCTCCATAAGCTCCAAATTCGATGGCTTCCAGCGGTAGCTGCAGCAACTGGCGCAGGCTCTCGGGACCAAAACCCTGGCCTACTTCCTTTACTATTATTTTTAGCGATACCCGTTCGAGCAGCTGCTGGATGGTTTCCAAAGGCGATTGCCTGAGTTGACTGCCCTCGGGTTGATACCATTCCTGCAAGGGGTTGATGTGTACGATCAGTCCGTCTGCGCGTAATTCACCAACAAGGTCTACAATAGACTGTAAACTATTGGATGTCACCAATTCTTCTACCTGCGAGATGCCCAGGTTGGCCCAGAAGGGCTGCAAATCACCGATCTCATCCCTTAGGTTAAAGTCGTCCCAGTAGGTTTTATCCATCAGCAGCTTGCGACAGGAGCCCAATCCCATGCCCATGCCAAATTCACGGCAGGCGCGGGCGATGTTCTGATTGATGCTTCGTGCTACTCCCGTTCCGCCCGTCATGCTGGAGACCCAGATGGGAGTGCGCATAGTCTTTCCCAACAGCTCAATGCTTAAATCCATGTTTTCCGGATGGGCCGACAGCATAGGCTCATAATTGAAACGACGATCCTGTTCACTCACCTGGGTGCGTGAATCAATGGCTAATTGTATATGCTCAAGTTTTCGATCGTTTCCCATAACAAAAATTAAATGAAGGTTGACTGTTCTATCTGATGGGGAAAAATACAGTTTTTTGGTTTATTATTGAATAAATTATGAATATAATCTTCCTGTTCATACGAAATCAAAGCCTTTGGGTTTTCTATTCCCGTAAGATATTGCGAGATATCACCATACGCAGTATCTCGGAAGTCCCTTCTCCAATTTGTAGCAGTCGCTGGTCACGGTAAAAGCGTTCGATAGGCCATTGGCGGTTCTTGAAAAGGCCTGCCCCTCCCAGTATCTGCACCGCTTCGTCGGCCACCTCACGGGCTATTTCCGAGCAGTAAAGTTTAGACATGGCAGCCTGTTGCCCATATGGATACCCGTTATCTTTGAGCCAACAGGCATTGTACAGGGTGTTGCGCGCATTTTCAATCTTAAGGGCCATATCGGCCAGCTTAAAGGCTATTGCCTGAAAATCGCTTAAGGATTTGCCAAACTGCTTACGGTGTTTTGCGTAAGCCATGGCCATCTCATAAGCCCCCTGGGCAAGGCCCAGCCCGATGGCTGCAATGGAGAGCCTACCCGCATCCAGTGTTTTGAGCATGATCTTAAAGCCATTGCCGCGTTCTCCCAGTTGATTTTCCAAAGGAACGCTGCAGTCGTTGAAATAAAGGATGCCATTGTCAGCGGCCCGCCATACCAGTTTGTTTTTCATCGTCTCACGCACAAAGCCTTCACGTTCTTTCTCCACCAGGATGGCCGTCATTTCCTTTCTTCCGTCCTTATGACCGGTTACCGCCAAAATGGTAGTGCCTGCCGATATTTCGGAAGTGCCGTTGGTGATGTACTTCTTTGATCCGTTGACAATGAATTCTTTTCCATTGATAATGGCCGTAGTCTCCACGCCCTGGGCGTCGGAGCCGGCATTTTCTTCGGTAAGGCCAAAAGCCCACAGTTTTTCACCGGTACAAAAGTCAGGAAGCAGTGCCTGTTTCTGTTCCGCGGTACCAAATTCAAGGATGGGACCTATGCCCAGTGAGTTGTGCGCTGCCAGGGTGGCGGCCATGGAACTGTCGACACGGGCTACCTCTTCGATGGCAATGATGTAGGAAAGATAATCGCTACCCATACCCCCATATGCTTTAGGAACCTGCATCCCCAGGATTCCTGTTTTTCCCATTTCGCGCACCAGCGTCACCGGAAACATTTCTTTCTCATCATAATCATCAATTACAGGCTTTACCTGCTCTTCGGCAAACGATCTTACCCTTGCCCTTAACTGATGATGCTCTTCCTTTAACAATGCATTCATTATTCTATCTTCCAAGTTTCAATATTCAGGTTGTTTATTTGCTATGTTTCATTCCGACCTTTTGTGCATGGAGCAGGAAGAAGTGATCAGTGATCAGTCATTCAATCCTTCAGTCCTTTCGCCGACCGCTTCCATTTCAATGAGCAACTGCTTTTCCGCCACTGTATGGCCCGGCTTTACATGTATCTTTTTTACACGTCCCTGTGCCGGGCTAAGCACATGGATTTCTGTTTTCATCGATTCCAGTGTCAGCAGTACCTGGTTGGGTTGAGCGATTTCTCCTTCCACTACACTTAATTTTAATACCCTTCCAAACAATTCGGCGCGGATAAGGTTCTGGAAATGCTTTACCTGCTGCTGATAAATACCCTTCTCTAAAGCCTGTTTTATCTCAACATTGCTTCTAAGTTCAAACAGCTGACCTTCATGGCCAATAATGGTATGGTCTTTTTCTTCCACACAATACAACAGGTGGGTTTTACCATCCACTGTTATTTGAAGCTGATTGTCGGATATCTCCCATGCAGCTGGGCGATACTCCTTTCCGTTGATTTTATAACCGCAGGTGGTTTCATGATTCTCAATCTGACAGTTGTAATCAACGCCTTCAACAATAACCATCATCTGCTGAGAAATGCGCCAATAGCCGATTTGCTGCCATACAGTATGATCGGGTGTTTTCATCTGTCGAAAATGAAAGACAAGATAAGCCAGGATGAGCAGGTGCCTATCGGTATTTTCTCTTTTGGCAAGAATGGAAGTGTTGATAGCCTGAAGGTTTTGATCAATGTAACCCGTATAAATCTTATTCCTTTCAAAAACCGTACTTGAGATCAGCTCCAAAAGAAAGGAAAGGTTGGTGTGAACGCCTGCTATCAGGCTTTGGGTCAATACCTTCTGCATTTTGTAAATGGCAGATTTTCTATCCTTATCATGAACGATCATCTTGGCAAGCAGGGAGTCGTAACCTGCAGAGATTGTTGTTCCCTGGGCTGCAAAGGTCTCTATCCTAACCTTTTCATCCTTTGGAATATGCCACCCTGTAATTTTACCTGCGGAAGGCAAGAAATTACGGCTGGCATCCTCGGCACACAGGCGCACTTCGATGGCATGGCCCAATAGGGGTATGTCGTCTTGTTCCACCAACAGGGGATTGCCTGCGGCCACCTGCAGTTGTAAAGCTACCAGATCGGTGTGGGTGATCATCTCTGTTACCGGGTGTTCTACCTGGATGCGCGTATTCATTTCCAGAAAATAATACTTTCCCGCCTCATCCAGTAAAAACTCGATGGTTCCGGCATTGCGGTAATGCATCGATCGGGCTATCTGGATGGCAGTAGCAGTAAGATCTTTGCGCAGCTGAGGATGGACCGATGGGGAAGGGGCCTCTTCCACAACCTTTTGAAAATGTCTTTGCAGCGAACATTCCCTTTCATAAAAGTGGAGCACCTTGCCAAAATGATCGGCTAACAGCTGTACTTCCACATGCCGGGCCTTGGGTAAATATTTTTCTATAAACAGCTCCCCGTTGCCAAACCAGGCGAGGGCCTGCCTTTCGGCTGACTCCAGAGCGGGGATAAGTTCTTCTATGGAATAACAAATCACCATTCCTTTGCCTCCACCACCCCCTGAGGCTTTGACAATTACAGGAAAATCTATTTCGCTGACCTGCTTTATCAGTTTATCTCTTCTACCGCGTAAAGAAGGAAGGATTGGAATGCCAAGGGAATGGACATAAGACAGTGATTGGTTTTTATCACCCATCAGCCTGATGTTCTCTGGCGTGGGGCCTATAAAGGTAAGACCTGCCTCAGTAACCTTTTGGGCAAAGTCAGCATTTTCGGCCAGAAAGCCATAGCCCGGGTGGATGGCCTGTGCATGGTGTTCTAAGGCAATGCGAATAAGCTTCTCCTGGTTAAGATAAGTATCCTTTAATGAATTTCCAGGTAAAAGAATGGCCTCATCAGCCATGCCCACCGCTAAAGATCCAGCATCATCCTCTGCATAAACGGCCAGGGAATGTATCCCCAGTTTTTGTGCTGCATGGATTACCCGAAGGGCAATCTCGCCCCTGTTGGCAATCATTATCTTTTCAAAAGTCTTCAAGTTAGGTGTTGTCGTTGAGCGTTAAATGGGTATATTTCTTTGTTGGGAATGTAACTGCCATACTGGTTTTCGTTTTTCCAGAAATGAGTGGATTCCTTCCTGCCCATCAGGTGATAACAGGGCAACGGCCAGGGTGGTGGAAGTTAGATCGATATCCTTAATGTCCACACTCCCGCATACAACAAGGTTGATCATTTTCTTGGTTTTCTTAATGGCCGAAGGTGATGCTTCTTCAAAGGAAGCCATCAGTCTGATAAGGGCACTTTCCAAAGCGTCATTTTCTGCAAGCGAATCCACCAATCCAGCTTCCAGGGCTTGTTTGCCATCGAAAAAGTCTCCGGTAAGCATCCATTTCCGCAAATATTGAACCGGCAGGCGTTTGGAAATAAAGGGAAGTATAATGGCCGGCAGTATTCCCCTTTTTACTTCACTGAACATGAAACGAGTATTTGGTGTGGCCAGTACAAAATCACAGGTTGCCATGAGTCCAATGCCTCCTCCAAAGACGTTGCCCCTGACACAAGCGATAGACACCTGTGGTATCTGAAAAAGTTTAAGTAATAGCTGGGCGAACATCTCATAATGTGCCGAGTTTTGCTCCAGAGAGCGATCCCCCGCCCCGGCCAGCCATTTCATGTCGGCCCCGGCACAAAACGAAGGCCCGTTGCCAGAGAGTACCACAAAAAGAAGCTGATCCATCAGGGAAATCTCATCCAGGGCATGGCTCAGTTCCATGATAATTTCCGGAAAGATTACATTGTGGTGCTCCGGCCGGTTCATGTTGATGCGTGCCATCGGCCCGTCTATTATGACCTCTATGTATTGATAATTGCCGTTCATGTCTTTGCGTTTTTTTGTTGTAATAATACCCTGTGCTAAAGGAATATATAAGTGTTTATACGTTAAAACCCTCCTTTTAGTTGGAATATATGTTCAAGGTCCCGTTGTTACATCCTTAATACTCCATAAGAAGGCTCCGTGAAGGGGCGGTTCAGCGATACGGACAGAACCATGGCCAGCATCTTTCGCGTGTCTTTCGGGTCCATGATCCCATCATCCCAAAGGCGTGAGGAGCTGTAATAGGCAGAGCTTTGCTCGTTAAACTGGCTCATCAGATCGCCCGATCCGTTGCTGCCGATGCTTTTGAGCACTCCCGAAGCCTGTTCTCCTCCCATGACCGATATTCTGGAATGGGGCCACATAAAAAGAAAATGAGGATCGAATGCCCTTCCAGCCATGGCATAATTCCCCGCCCCGTAAGAGCCTCCGATAACGATGGTAAACTTGGGCACGGATGCATTGGCTACGGCATTGATCAGCTTGGCCCCGTCGCGTACGATGCCCTGGTGCTCATATTTCTTGCCCACAATAAATCCTGTGATATTTTGCAGAAATAACAAGGGGATCTTTCTCTGGACACATAACTGAATGAAATGAGCTCCTTTCAAAGAGCTCTCAGAGGTTAAAAAGCTGCTGTTAGCGATCACCCCTACCGGAAAGCCCCAAATATGGGCAAAGCCTGTAACAAGTGTTTTGCCATAACCGGCCTTGAATTCATGAAACTCACTTGCATCGACCAGTCTCTCAATGATAGCATGGGCATTGATGGATTTCTTTGGATCGGCAGGCAGCAGTCCATACAGCTCTTCTGACGGATAAAGCGGTTCCCGTACAGGACGTATGTCCAGCTTTTGTTTTTCCACAATTGGCAGCCCGGCTACAATATCACGGCACATACGCAGGGCATCCAGATCATTTTCTGCCATGTGATCGGCCACTCCCGATATCCTGGTGTGGGTCTCGGCGCCCCCCAGCTCTTCGGGGGTGACCTCTTCACCGGTAGCGGCAAGTACCAGAGGTGGTCCCCCAATAAAGATGGTTCCCTGGTTGCGTACAATGATGGTTTCATCACTCATGGCCGGAACATAGGCCCCCCCGGCGGTACAGGAACCCATGACTACCGAAATCTGGGCGATACCTTCGGCCGACATGCGCGCCTGGTTGTAAAACACCCTTCCAAAGTCAAAGCGGTCTGGAAATACATGGGCCTGTTCGGGAAGATATATGCCTCCTGAATCGACCAAATAGATACAGGTTAATTTGTTTTGACGGGCAATCTCCTGGGCCCTTACATGCTTTTTGATGGTCTCTCCCACATAAGTACCTCCCTTAACCGTGGCATCATTGGCAATGATCAGGCACTC
>DATGYU010000427.1:0-5032 GCA_035297625.1 Prolixibacteraceae bacterium | reverse complement strand
AGCTATCTCAGCTGATCGAGGAGAAAAGCGCCAGGATTATCTGCGAAACGCCCCTTCCGGTGGTCAATGTGATTCCCTTCCAGATCCAGCAGCTGTTTAATAATCTTATCTCCAACTCGATCAAGTACTCCAGGGCGGAGGTTGCCCCCCTGATCAGTGTCAGCTGCCGGATGGTCTCGGCCAAGAACCTGTCAGGGCTGGTGAGCAATCCCAACAGCCGCTATTACAAGATCTCCCTGACGGATAACGGTATCGGCTTTGATCAGCGTCATTCGGAGGAGATCTTCACCCTTTTTTACCGTTTGCACAGCAAGACGGCCTACAGCGGCACGGGGGTGGGCCTGGCCATCTGCAAGGTAATCATCGAAAACCACAAGGGATACATCAAGGCAGAAAGCAGCCCGGGGATGGGGGCTTCCTTCAGCTTTTACCTGCCTGTATAACATTCAGAGGAATCCATTTTCTGAGTATACGGGTAATCATGTAATATTTAAGTGAAGATGTGTAACATTACTTATTGGGATCTGAAATAAATTTGCCCATGGTTATTATAGAATAAAATACCCTGTAAAATCTTATTCATAATGGAAAATAACAGCAATCATAACGGTAAAGATGTAAATAGGGATCGTACACCAAGGAATGGTCAAAATAGCGGTGGTACACCCCTTGTGAATAAGGTAAAAAAGAATAACACAGCCGGGGAAAAAGAGGTAAAACCTGGCGAGTCAAAGAAGATTCCTTTGAATACCAACCGGAATCAGGGCGGTCAAAGAAAAAGCGGTCCCAAAGGGCAGGTAATCAAACTTAGTGAAAAAGGTAGTAAGATCCATCCGGTAGAAACAGCACCCGTCAGAGAAAGCAGGCCCGCTTACAGGGCGCCTTCTCCTGCCGGTAAAGTAAATACTTCTGTTACTGAAACACCTGTCGTCAATAAAGAAAGTAACGATACCAATAGCCGCGTTTTTGAAAAAAGTAGTTTTATGATTTCAGATAAAACCGGACAGTGGCTGTTAATAGCAGCGGTACTATTTTTAATTGCCTGGGTGGTATTATTCTTCTACTATCACATAGGCGGGAATTCACATATGCTGCTGGCCTTTGCAGTTATTTGCGCCGTTATTAGCCTGGCAGGGAAAAGAAAAAAGTAAAACCATTTACAATTGGACAATTTACTATTTACAATTTTCCCCCTGATCTAAGTGATCCATGATAAAAGGTGATTAAAGGCCTTAAGGACTTTAATCACCTTTGGGTAGATGTTATATCAAGATAATTAAGCTTTTGCGATATGGCGCCCCTCAGGGTAACTTTAAGCTTTGAACTGTTTTTACTTCACCAACTTTGATATCTCTTTAAATTCCGTAGCAGAGGCACTTCGGGTAAGTTCAAACAAAATGGATTCAAGTGAGGTCATTAAGATTCCTTCATAGCGGAAACGCTCTGAGGCCAGATCGATGTTGTCGAAGCTGCGCGATGAAACACAATCCATCACTACCACTGGAATATATCCCGCTTCTTTCAAATCGATGGCTGTCTGCAAAACACATACATGCGATTCAATGCCACAGAGGATCACATTAACAGCTCCTGAGGCGGCCACTCTTTCAGCTACTTCGGGCACTTCATAACAGCTGAAATCCTTCTTCTCGATGTATTTAAAATCATTTATAACAGATTTTATCTCAGGAATGGTATCTCCCAGTCCTTTGGTATATTGCTGCGTTACAACCAACGGCAGGCCCAGGATTTGCAGGCCCTGAATCAATTTAGCACAGTTTTCTGTCAGTAGTTCATGTTCTTCCATTACCGGAACCAGGCGTTCCTGAAGATCAACTACCAATCCAATTGTATTTTGTTTTAATATGCGCATGAGAATGTTGTTTAATGTTTAATGTTTAATGTTTAAAGTTGGGGAGTGCGGTGGTTTATTGGGTATAGGGCTCAGCCAAGGACCAGCCTTAAGGACCTTAAAGACTTTAAAGTTCATAAGGCCTCAGCGGAGCACCACTGATCACTGACCGCTGACCACTGTTTACTGCATGCTTTTTTTCATAGCAGCCTGCCTTCGCGACTGGTCGCCCAGATAGCCACCATGATGGCGCTTGGCATATTCTTCATTGCTAAAACCGATGCGTTTCATCATCATCACTACCAGCACATCCCCCATAACGGTCATTACGGTGGTCGAGGTGCTTGGGGTCAATCCCAGGATACATACCTCTTTGGGGTTGCCTGTTTCAAGGCATACATCCGCCAGCTGGGCCAGCTCTGAGTCATTGTGACTTGTAATAACAATCAGGGGCAGCGCTTTATGCAGGTTTTCCGCCAAATCGACAAGCTCCAGTATCTCACGTGTCTTTCCTGAATTGGATATCAACAGCAGTACATCATTGGGTTGGATAACGCCCAAATCGCCGTGTTGTGCATCGCTGGGATGCAGGAAGACTGCCGGGGTACCTGTGGAACTGAAAGTGGTAGCAATATTAAGGGCTATCTGACCGGCTTTCCCCATCCCTGAGGCAACTAATTTTCCTTTAAGATGATGAACCCTCTCTTCGATAATGTTTATAGCCTTTTCAAAAGCATCGGTTACCGGAATATTTTGAATGGCTTCTGCTTCCTGACGAAGCACCTGTCTGATTTCTTCAAGCATGAGATCTGTTTTATGAACAGCAAAATTATTCTAAAAAATCAAATGAATACAAAATTTCTTATCCATTCTTATCTGCTATGGATGCTATTTAAGAAACAATTTATGCTAAACGCTGTTCATATGTGTTAAAATAGCCAGAAATATTTTAGTTGTGTAAAATATTGTGCACATTTAAAACCCTTAAAGAACTACAAACTAACTTTTATGAAGATTCATGAATATCAAGCCAGACAAATTTTCAGGGATTATGGCATTCCTGTGCCCGACGGGGTAGTATGTTATACGGTAAATGAAGTAGAAAAGGCGGCTCAGAATATCAAGGGCATGTCGGTTGTCAAAGCCCAGGTGCTGGCCGGAGGCCGGGGTAAAGCCGGGGGAGTGAAACTGGCACGAACGGTGAGCGATGCTGTTACAGCTGCCAAGCAAATTCTGGGCATGGACATCAAAGGTCTCACTGTAACCAAAGTGCTCGTAACCGAAGCGGTAGATATTGCCAAAGAGTATTACATTGGCCTTGTCAACGACCGTAATTCAAAGTCGGTTACCCTGATGGCAAGCGCCGAAGGAGGGGTAGAGATTGAAGAGGTTGCAAAAGATCATCCGGAAAAGATTATCAAACTATCCATTAATCCGCTGACCGGCCTGTTGGACTACCAGGCCAGGAATGTAGCCCTTGAGTTATTTGGCGATATAAAGCTGGCACAGGTGGCCGCCTCAATCTTCACCAAGCTGTATAAACTGTATATTGAAACTGATGCCACCCTGGCCGAAATCAATCCACTGGTACTGACTACTGATCACCAGATACTGGCCATTGACGGCAAGATGAATTTTGACGACAATGCCTTGTTCCGCCAGCCTAAGATACTGGCCATGCGTGAACCCGACGAGGAAGAAGCCCGTGAGATAGCGGCCCATGAAAAAGGCCTTTCCTATATCAAGCTGGATGGCAATATTGGATGCATGGTCAATGGGGCAGGACTGGCAATGGCTACCATGGACATGATAAAGTTGTACGGAGGCTCACCGGCCAACTTTCTGGATATCGGGGGCAGCTCAAACCCGCAAAAGGTGATCGATGCCATGAATATCCTGTTAAGCGACAAGAACGTAAAAGCGGTAATGATCAATATCTTCGGTGGCATCACCCGTTGTGATGATGTGGCGCGCGGACTTCTCAAAGCATTGGAAGTTATCATCACAGATATACCCATCGTGGTAAGGCTCTCCGGTACCAATGCCCAGGAGGGACTTGCCTTGTTAAAGGAAACAGGATTGCCAACAGTCAGCTCTATGAGCGAAGCCGCTCAAAAAGCAATTGAATTGAGTAAAAGGTAAGATAGACCGTTGAACTGTTATCTGTTAACGATTATTTGGTACTTGAGTACCCAAACATCCATTTATTCATTTATCTGTTTTACTCTTTCAACATTCAACATTGAACTTTCAACATTCAACTTTAAACTAAATCTCCATGAGTATATTAGTCAACAAAGAAACCAAACTGGTTATTCAGGGAATAACCGGACGCGACGGCAAGTTTCATGCCGCCAAAATGAAAGAATATGGCACCAGGGTAGTCGCTGGTGTATCTCCCGGTAAACAAGGGGACAATATCGACGGCGTACCTGTTTTTAACAGTGTGGCAGAGGCAGTAAAAGCGACAGGGGCCAATACCTCCATTATTTTTGTGCCGGCAGCTTTTGCCGCCGATGCGATAATGGAAGCTTCAGAAGCCGGGATAAAGCTCGTTGTAGCCATTAGCGAGGGTGTTCCTGTTCAGGATATGATTCGTATTACTCCCTTGCTTAAACTCAACGGAACGCTCCTGATCGGGCCTAATTGCCCTGGACTGATTACCCCCGGGCAGTCGCTTGTAGGGATATTGCCCGCGATGATCTTCAAAGAAGGAGACATTGGTTTTATCTCGCGCAGCGGTACGCTTACCTATGAAGTGGTCAACCTGTTAACCCTGAATGATTTTGGGCAGACAACCTGTATCGGTATTGGCGGTGATCCCGTGGCAGGCTTATATTTCATTGACCTGCTGGAGCGCTTTGAAAATGATCCTGACACCAAGGCGGTAGTGCTCATTGGTGAGATAGGAGGGGATGCCGAAGAAAAAGCAGCCGAATATATCGCCCAACATATGACCAAGCCGGTAGTGGCCTTTATTGCCGGTCAGACTGCTCCCCCGGGAAAACGAATGGGCCATGCGGGGGCTATCATCTCCAGCGGTGCAGGTACAGCATCCGAAAAGATTGCCGCCTTTAACAAAGCAGGGGTGCCTGTGGCCAAAGAACCTTCAGAAATTCCCGTACTTCTACGGCAAAAGCTGCAGCAAAACGGAAAATAACGATAGAATGGTGGATAGTT
>DATGYU010000426.1:0-3998 GCA_035297625.1 Prolixibacteraceae bacterium | reverse complement strand
CAAAACAGTAGCCGTATCCCGTTCTACCTTTGATATAGTTGCCATATTCCCCGATCTTTTTTCTCATCCGGGCGATATTAACATCCACATTACGCTCAGTGACAATCACATCGTCGCTCCATATGCGGTCCAGTATTTCCTGCCGGCTCAGGTATTTGCCTTTATGGGAAACCAGCATCAGAAGTATTTCAAACTCTTTGCGTGTGAGCAAAACCTCCTCATGATCGATGGTAACTGATTTACGGTTTACATCCAGTTCCATGGTGTCGATGGTGATAATTTTTGGTTTGGCCTCGATGGCTTTGCCTCGTCTTAATACTGCCTTGATCCTAGCCACCAGTTCTTTGATCGAAAAAGGCTTGGACATGTAATCATCCGCCCCAAGATTAAAGCCGGTAATCATATCATTTTCTGTTTCCCTGGCCGTAAGAAAGATGATGGGGACCGAAAGATGCAACTCTTTGCGGATTTTATCGGCCAGTTTAAAACCGGACATGCCACCCATCATTACATCCAGCAGCAGAAGGTCGAAAGTTTCCAGGGTTTTTGTTAATGCCTCTTCTGCCGAATAGGCCACTTCCACCTCAAAGCCTTCACTTTCTAGATTGAACTGAAGAATCTCGGTGAGGTCTTTCTCATCATCGACCACCAGTATTTTATTGATCTTCTCCATTGTGCTGTTGCTTGGGATGATTCTTATGCTTTTCCGCACGTTTGTGGCGGATATCTTTGCCTTTGGTGGAATAATACGAGGCCTCGGCAATATTGGCCGCATGATCGGCAATACGCTCGATGCTGGACACCATTTCCTTGATGTTGATAAAACTGACCACAAGGTTCTTATCTTCAGCCATGCTGTAGGCTCGTTCGGCTACTTTCTTGAGCATCTTGCGGTTAAATTCATCCACGATGGCCTCGTTGCGGATGGTCCACATGGCCAGTTCCATGTCCTGGTTGATGAAGGCCAGCATGGATTTGCGGGCCATATCGGCACTCAAAACCATCATGCGGGAGATAAATTCCGACAGGCTTTCATACACATCCCTGGCCTCGATTTTGCGCATCAGCTTGGTGATACTTAAAACCAGGTCGCCGATGCGCTCCAGGGAGATCACGATGCGGTAGCAGGCCACCAGTTTACGGATTTCAGAAGCTACCGGCTGGTACAAAACAATCGAATTAACGATGTCCTCGCTCAGCTTGACTTCTATCTTATTGATTTTACTTTCTGTTTTTTTCAGAAGACTGTAGTCTTCCTCATTTATTTCGGGAATGCCTGAATCAATGATCCGCTCCAGGGCATCAAGCTGCTGTAGCACCATATTGGCCAGATGTTCATAATCTGACAGAATCTCCCGAATAGCTTCATCTTTTTTATTGGACATAGAGAGTATGTTGAATATTTACTGTATTTCTAAAACAGAGCTACCAGTTATTTTACAGCTGAAAAGCATATTCTTTTCCATTGCACTAAGATACATAAATAACGACATGGAATGCTATGCTGTCTGGTGATAACTTGATCTGAATTTTCTTTACAAAAATGAAGTCAAATAATTACAGAGTTGTTACAGAGTTGTTACAAGACGGTTAAATTACGGGAAGTTTCAAGTTTAATGCAATTCCCTGGGGACCTTAAGGACCTTAACGACCTTAACGACGCTAAGGTCTTGGACACTGGACACACTGATCACTGACCACTGATCACTGATTACTGATTACTGATTACTGATTACTGGCCACTGCCTTAGTTACCCGATTTCCTGCAGCCTGGGGCCTTTAATTAAAAGCCAGAGCATAAAAATTAGTTCTCCAAAGAAAGTATACATGGCAAAATCGACGCTGATGGAAGGGAAGAAATAAGGTTTCACGGAATTGAGCAAATAGCCGGTTCCTGAAAGGATAAGCAGGATGCCCAGGATTTTAGGGATATAGGTGGACTTGATAACCATATAACCCAACAAAAATAAGTGGATGGCAAAAAGGCTGATGCCAAAATACCAGTGGTTTTTGAAGGCTCGGATGGAGATCATGGCCTGGGCGTAAAGCTGGTCTTTTTCAATGATGGTAAGGTACTTTGGGGTGGTGATAAGTTGAAGCGCAGTAATAAGATTCATCAGGGCCATGATGGCAATAAGGGTATACACCCACCGAAAGAGGGCCGTTAGCAGTGAAAGGTATTCATTGACCGGTTTAAGTAAAATATACAGGGCCCAGGCGACAACAAGATCACAGATAAAAGTAATAAAGTAAGCATAAATGGCAGCGGTAAAAAGGGTTTCATGGGCCTGGATATTGGCAGCGGTTTCCGCCGTCATGTAAGGAACGATCAGTTTTGGCAGCACGTAAAGTTCGGCAAAGGGAGCCGCTACGGCCATTACCAGAAGGCCAATACCTGCAATCAGGGCTGCCGAGGAAAGGGAGATTTTGGGAGAAGTGCTCATTATTTAGTTTTTTGATTAGTTAAGTTATAAAGGATATCGATGGCTTAGGACGGCTAAGCCCTTTAAAATGTTACAGTCAAAGTTATAGGATTATACTGCTTTTGGTAATTAATCACCAATTAATAATACTGTAATCGTTTTGTAATAGTATATGCGGAAGTTTGCAGTACAAATACAAACAAAACAGACATGAAAAAATTGACCTTATTGTTATTCGTTGCAGTTTGCCTGTCGGCGTTGACCTTAAAAGCGCAGCAAACAGAAACATTGAATGAAAAAGTGACTGGCTTGAATGATGCGGTAGCGGGAATCAATGAAAGACTTGCAACAGCAGAGAGCGATTTGTCCAAACTGACCAAGATAAAGGTATCAGGTTACATGCAGGCACAGTGGCAATATTTTGAAAACCCTGGAGTACAGCCCAACAATTTCATTTCTTTAAGAAGGGCAAGATTGAAATTTACCTACGAAGCAGCCGATGGGGTTAAGTTCCTTTTACAACCTGATTTTTTACCCGGATCTGTTAGCTTGAGAGAGGCCTATGTGGTGTTAAACGATCGCTGGACCAAATCCTTTAGCTTATGGGCCGGTAAATTTAACCGTCCGAACTATGAAGTGGAGTATTCTTCCAGCCAGCTTGAGAATCTGGAACGATCATTGGTTATCCGTACCTTATACCCGGGAGAATATGCATTAGGAGCCAAATTGGAATACAATCCGTCAATGATTCCAATCCATATTCAACTTGCATTAATGAATGGCAATGATGGTTTAAGCATCAACAACAGCGCAGGGACCAACCTGAACAGCAATGAAAATAAGGACATCGACAATTATAAAGACATCATGGTTCGTGCCACCTATAACCTTCAATTGGGAAGCTTTGGCGGACTTGATTTTGGGGCTCATGGTTATTTCGGATCCCTCAAATCCAATGCTCTTCAAACCCTAAGCAGTGATTACACGACCATTGAAAATGCAGGAATAGGCGATGCGGTAAAAAGAAACTGGGCAGGCGCTGAATTCCAGTTGTTTGCCGATATCCTGGGCGGGCTTTCTGTTAAAGGGGAATACATTGCCGGTAAAAATGCCTCCGTCGGTTATGCTCCGGTAGCAGCAGCAGGAACAACAGCAGCTGTTCCCGGGGTAGCCAACTTCCAGAATAACTTCTCGGGCTACTACGTGTACCTGATTAAAAACCTGGGTAAGAAAAACCAGTTCTCCTTCCGCTATGATTCTTACGATCCCAACACCGACATCAAGGGAAAAGATGTAACCATCCGTCAGTATACTTCTCCTGATGCCACCACACTAAAGAACAGGGTCAGCGGCAAAAGCGATTTGGCAACTACTACCTTCAGCTTAGCCCTTCATCACTATTTTGACGACAACCTTAGAATTTCTTTGGACTACGATATCGTTCAGAACGAAAAAGTGGGAGTTGGTACTGACGGGGTAGGTAACCTGACAGAAGATTACACCAAGGCTGACGGGACCAAAGTAGCCAAGGGAATTGACTATGGTAAGGTGGTCAACAACAATGTGCTGACACTA
>DATGYU010000425.1:0-6174 GCA_035297625.1 Prolixibacteraceae bacterium | reverse complement strand
GAAAACAGTTTCCTGAACCCTGAGCTGCGTTTCGTGTTTTCCAATACCAC
Source organism: Prolixibacteraceae bacterium (assembly GCA_035297625.1). Lineage (GTDB taxonomy): Bacteria > Bacteroidota > Bacteroidia > Bacteroidales > Prolixibacteraceae > Aquipluma. The sequence continues at coordinate 6,124 of DATGYU010000425.1, read as the reverse complement.
CGAAGCAGGCATTGCCATGGACTCATCGGATACCTTTGCAATGAAGCCTCAGCGTTCTTTTCCTGCAAAGGTGGCCGCATTGCTTTATCAACGCTATAAAGCTTTTAATGGCGATGCCAATAAGGGCCTGATCTTCTTTGCCTGTGAACTGATCGATAAAAATGGGGATACCCTTAAAAAATATGTACTACAGCATGCCATCAACTGGCAGCTGAGCGATGAATTCATTAGCTGGGTTAACCAATGCTGTGCTTTTTGCAATACCCTTGTTGACCGTATCGTGCCGGGGTTTCCCAAGGAGGAAATCATGCAGATACACCAGGAATTGGGCTATGACGATAACCTGGTGGTAGTAGGGGAGTACTTTCATTTCTGGGTGATAGAAGCCCCTGAGTGGGTACAGCAGGAATTCCCTGCCTCAAAAGCCGGACTGCAGGTAAAGTTTGTCGATGATATTACCCCTTACCGCGAACAAAAAGTGCTGGTGCTGAACGGCTGCCATACCGGCAGCTTTGCCGTAGCTTACCTTAGCGGACTGGAAACCGTTCGTGAAGCTTTTGAAGATCCTATTGCAGGTCAATTTATGAGGGAGCTGGTTTATAAGGAAGTGGTGCCTGTTCTGCAGGGCGAAGAGAATGAGCTTACAGCTTTTGCTCATAAAATACTGGAGCGTTTCAGTAATCCCTATATCCGTCACCTGTGGCAGAGCATTGCCCTTAATGCCATGTCCAAATGGGAAACCAGAAACCTGCCCACCGTACTCAAATACTACCGAGCTTTTGGAAAGCTTCCGCAAAGACAGGTATTCTCACTTGCAGCCCTGATCGCTTATTATAAAGGTGAAATCTACGGGAAAAGCTATCCCCTTCAGGATGACCAGTGGATACTGGACTTCTACAAAGAGGCCTGGGCTGAATGCGATGGAAGCCTTTTATCTATAGAAAAGCTGGTAAAGAAAGTACTGGCTCTGGAGAACCTCTGGAAACAAGACTTAAACCAAATCCCGGGCCTTACGGCTACAGTTAGCCAATTCCTCTCTTTAATTGAGCAGGCAGGCATGAAAGAAGCGGTAAAGGCAGTGTCCAGTGTCCAGTGATCCTTTGCCAGGGCTGACCTTAAGGACTTTAAAGTCTTTAAGGTCCTTAAGGTCAGCCCTGGTAGAGCCCTATGCCCAACAAGCCACCGCACTCCCCAACTTTAAACTTTAAACTTAAAACTTTGAACTTCCCTAGTACCCCAGCTCTTTCCCTTTCTTAATTGCCGGCAGCCCGTATTGCATCCAATTGGGCATGGGGCTTTCTTTCAGGTAATGGTCAAAGAACTGTTTCATCCGGATGGTTAAATCCACCCTGTTGGCCCAGCTTTCTGCCTTCAGGTTATGCTCCTCATTGTTGTAGGTAAGCATCCAGGCGGGCTTTTGCAATCGACGCATGGCAGTAAACAGTTCTATTCCCTGGTACCATGGCACGGCCCCGTCGTTATCATTATGCATGATCAGTAAAGGGGTATTGATCTTGGGGGCATGGAACAAGGGGGAGTTCTCAATGTACTGCAGTGGCTTTTCCCACAGGGAACCTCCAATGCGGCTCTGGTCATGTTCATACTGGAACATGCGCGACAGGCCCGATTCCCAGCGTATGCCTCCATAGGCACTGGTCATGTTGGCAACAGGCGCTCCGGCCATGGCAGCGGCGAACATATCGGTTTGGGTGATCAGCCAGGCTGTCTGGTAGCCTCCCCAGCTCTGTCCCTGGATGCCAATGTGCCTGCGGTCGATAAAGGGAAACATCTCGCTCATCATCTGGGTTCCGCTCACTACCGCATCAAAGGCCGACTGCCCGGGATAGCCGTCTTTATAGGTGATGTCGGGGATAAAGATGATGTAATCATTACTGGCATAAAATGTGCGGTTTACTGTTGAACGCGATGGCGATGGAGTGGTGTACAGGTGTAAGTTGTCGGCATTGCGCTCATAAAAGTAAACGATCATCGGGTATTTCTTTTCCACATCAATGTTTTCAGGAAAATAGAGCAGCCCTTCCATTGTCTTGCCCGAGAAGGTCTCCCAATGGACCAGCTTTACCTCCGGCCATACAAATGATTTCTGCTGAGGATTGGCTTCCGAGAGCATATGCCGGTGCTCAAACTGCAGGTTGCCCGTCCATACATTGGGCGATTCGCTTACATTCTCCCTGGTCCAAATCAGTACTTCTGCCTTCTTTGATTTAGTAAGTTTATCGAACTTGTAATCTTCTGTCAACAACACCTTTGGTTCTGTGTAATTGTGAAAATCGCCCCTGAAATAGCCATCCGCCTTGGTGCCCTCATTAAAGCCATCCAGTATCACCGGCTTGCTGGTATCAATAAATTCTTCTTCAGGATCCAGTTTCTGGTAGCGGAACCGGATATGATTAATTCTTCCATAGTTACGTGTAGCATTTACAGGCACCTTGTTGCCTTCCATATCTACCCGCCAAATATCGTTACGGTCATATATAAACACGTATTTATCATTTTCCGCCCAGCCGGCAATCCCATAGGGTCTTGGGTCTTCCGGCATATCCCATTCTTCCTCATAAAAAGGTATCGGGATCTTTGAAGTTAAATCCACCACCGTTGTTAAACTGGCATCTGTCGATTTTGCATAATAGGTACTGTCGGCAGGATCCCACCATGTCACAAAATTGCCCCCCGGAGAGAGCTTTACATACGCTTTGTCTTTAAGGATCAACCTTTTGTTGCCTGTTTCAATTTCTACAAGATAATAGTCTGAGGTGTTTTTGCCAGTCCATGATTCTTCCAGCTTGTAAGCCATCGGATCAAGGCCAAGGGCCACTTTCCCGTTTCCTTTATTGATGGTGTTTATCTCGCGCATCACAGGGGTTGCCAACTGAACGTATTTCTTTTCTTCCACCAGGTAAACGGCCTTGTAAGTGCGTTTCTTTTCTTTGTCAAGGCCTAGTTTCTGTTCGGGCTGCAACTCTTTGTCTTTCCATGACCATATGTCCAGCTGGGGTTTTTCTTCTTCCAGCAGGCTGTCTTTTGGCTCAGGCATGGGGGCAGGGCTTGTTCCAAAATACAGGTACCGGCCATTCTGTGAAAATGAAAGATCTTCAAATTCGGAGGGTGCCCATCCCAGCGGCAATCCTGTGGTTTGAACGCTTACCACCTGTTTGGGGTCTGCATCAGCAAGGGTTCCATGATACAGGCTGAATATTTTTTCTTTAATGGTATCGGTACTGAATAAAAAGCCATACTGGAAACCTTTTTCATCACAGGCTATCTTTTTGACAGTTCCCGTACGGCTGAAAAGCACCTTGGTGGTTCGGCTGCGGGTGTCAAAAACCATCACATCCGCATGGTCCAGTGAATCTTTTGTTTGACGGATAAAATAAACACTGCTTCCCAGCGGGGCATAATAAAACTCTGTAATATTTTTAAACGAAAGGGTGTCTCCGCTAGCCGGATGTAACAGTATCAACCTGTTCTTTGGTTCTTTATCCTTGTCCTTCACATCAGCCTTTGTTTGTGCCTTCTCCCCGGTTTTTTCCTGCGTTTTCTCTTCAGACTTAGGATCCGTCTTTGACTTATCCTTTTTCATCTCCGAAAGCAAGGCTACCCACTGGCTGTTTTCCTTAGGCAGGCCATACAATTTAAGGTCGGGGAAGGTATATACTTTCTTCTTATTAAAGACAAATACTCCAAGGCTGTCTTTGGGCATTTGTTCTTTTTTTAGCTTTTTCTTTTTGGCAGCCCTGATCGAATCTTCCGGCTGTTTTATTTTATAAACGATGAAGTCTGATGCCGATGAAAAGCGTGCATCATAGCCACGGCTCAGGGTATCCGCGTCTTTCCCGTCCGTGCTTTTAACGATCAAATTGCCGTTTCCTTTGAGTGGATTCAGTTCAAAGGCGGCCAGGGTGCCATCGTCCGAAACAATGGGTTTCACGATGGTCTGCCATGCGGCAATATCATCCATTGTCAGAGGGCGCTTCTCCGGGGTTCTCTTGTCTGCCTGACTGGCATTCACCATCAGGTTACAAGTAATCATGCCAATCATTATAGCTAATCCAATACGTTTCATAATCATCTTTCAAAATTGGAATTCAAAGATAATGATTGAACGAATAGAATACTATTTTTATTCAGCAGACTGGCTTTGGGCAGCTATTAACTTGCATTAATTAAGGAATAGCATTCACTGTCCGAATAACTTCTGCGGTCTTTTGATCCAAAGAACAGGTAAAGGTGTGTGGCATCTGTCTTTAGTTCTGGCAGTTCAAAGGATCCGCCTTTCTGGCCACGTAAAATACCTGTGTTCAGAATGTCGGAATAGTGGCCCTCGCCAGTCGCTATTGCCATCAGCTCATCACGCCAACGTATCCCTGAGCCTGCATCGGGCCAGCTTACTGTCAGGCGCCCTTCCATCAATTGGGCTGCGTTTAGTTGCAGTCCTTGCGGGAATTCCAGTACCCCGGTTGAAAGCTTTACCAGGGCAGGGTCTGTCAGTTCTCCCTGCGAGGAAAAAGCCTGCATGTTGGCCTTTAAAAACAGGGCATAGCCGCTGGCCCGCACGTTGGTGTCTTTCCATATCTGCGGGATAACGGTTTCCCGAAACTGCCGGCAAAACTCGCTTACCCTCTTAAAGCGCTGCCTGTGAACCTTCTGACTGTCGGTCCATGAGCTTTTTGAATACTGCGGGGCGCTTCGCATATAGCTGCCCCATTTGGTCTTTACGACGACCACTCTTCCTACCAGTCCTGATAATGAAGAGCCATTGGTTTCATTAATGAGTGCCATAATAGTAAGGTGTTGGATCTATAATTTGTAAATAGCTTGTGTATTACTTGTAAATATTTTCCGTATTGCTTGTATATAAATCAATAGGCAAGCTATATTTAGATTTATTACAAGGTACTCATAATTTATTTATAAAACAATAGATTGACAGGAAATTATTTAGAGCTTCCTGGACGTCATTTGAACAGGGTAGTCTTGGCACCCATTATTAGCTAAAGATGCTGCTATCGATATTCCATTAATGCCACTACAAAGCGTCATGCCGAACTTGTTTTTGCACCCCAATAATAGCTTGGAATGTTTCCACGGGACTTTTTTGGGGTCCTGAAACAAGTTCAGGATGACGCTTTGTAGCAGACAAGAAGGATTAATTGTATGCATTTATATTTATATTCAAATAAAATATATCGAAAAACAATAAATAATATTTGTATTTCATTTTATAAACCATATATTTGAAGATCTTTAAACCGCCACCTATGAATGCAATAAAAAATTACTTCAAAACAAAAAAGCTAAACTTATTAGCCACCTTGCTGGGTCTGACCTATGGTTTCCTGTTTGCTAATACTATCATTAATGATTGGGATAATTTAAAAAGGAGTTTTATGGAAGGGGTCGAAAGTACTTATACAAATAACAATCCTTTTAAAGGTGAGGCTCGTAGAAATCATTATATGGTTCTTAGCCAAAAGAAGGGAGCATTTAATTACCCCGATTCGTTGGTTAATTTAGCCAATCATACCACTGTAAAAACAATCAATAAGAGTGTGATCGCTTTTGAGTCATCAGGTTCTGGTACTAAGTATTTCAAGTGGTACGATTCCATGTTTCATTTATTGCCTTTGTTTGTTTTCGTCTTCTACGTAATGATTCCTTTTCATTTTACGAAACTGCTTGGCAGGATTAAAAAGAATCTCATTTTCGAAAGAGATAACATTCGTTTAATCAGGTGGCTGGGGGTTGAGTTGCTTATTATTTATTTTGGGAATGTACTATTTAATTACATAAATTATAAAGCAAATGCCTCTACATTTAAGTTTGCAGATTATGAGATTGGTATGGATTCGATGGATGCCATCTGGCTTTTGTTCAGCATTGTAGTTTTACTTGTTGCTGAAATACTTTCAAAAGCGTTGGAATTGAAAGAAGAACAGGAACTTACCATTTAAAATATAAATCCTTTAAAATTAATTAAATGTTGAAGTATTTTAAAACCAATAGACTTGCCATTTTGTCTATTTTGGCCGGAATGACTTATGTGTTTCTGATTGTTACTACTTTTACCAGTGACTGGGATGGCTGGAAGATAACCTTTAATGAA
>DATGYU010000424.1:0-4991 GCA_035297625.1 Prolixibacteraceae bacterium | reverse complement strand
AATTATAAGAATTATAAAGCAAACGGCTCATCCCTCCCCTGGTTTTAACATTTCTATAGAATAAAAAACCGTTTTTCCTGTGCCCTTGCCAAATTGAAAACCTCCCTTTTTATCTTCCTTTATAAGAGCTTTTTATTTCTTATTCATTGAATTTATTACCCGAATTTTACGAGTATTTCTTTTTCAAAAAAACCTTTTGGGTTTTTAAGATCACCCAAATAAAGTTTTATCCCCACCTAAATAATTTCCTATTTTAAAAATAAATTCTGAATAATTTAAGAATCATTTGCCTGTTGCTTGTATATGTTCATATAGACAAGCAATACACAAAATATACACAAGTAATACACAAGCTATTTACAAGCTAGGGTTCGAATAAGAAAAAATCATTACTGACTTTGGGTACAATCCTTAATAATTGAATTAGAAGAGAAAATAAAGCAGGGCCGGAATTAAGAAATTTGCATCTGATGAGAAGGAAAATAGGCAGGAATGAAATCAAATACGGGCACAAAATAAATCAATTGGCTCAGCAATTTGGCCTGTCTGACCCAAAGCCCGAAAGTAATAAAAGTTTACCGCAAGAAAAAAGAGCCTATCAGGCACCAGCTTAATTTACAATATCAGCAGACCTGCTTCCCTTAAATTTTTCATGGCCGGGCTATTCAGAAACAGCATAAAATCCAGGCCTGTTTGCTGTTCAAAATCTTTTGCCAATTCACCGAAAGTTACAGTCTGGCCGGCCGATACTGAAAGTTTGGGAAGTTGCTCCATCAGCCACTGGCCTTCCATCTGGGGAAGCTGAAGCAGCAGGTTTTCCTTTTTGCTGAGAAAGGTAAGTTCTGCCATTTCGTAGCTTTGGCCTTTTTTCTTTTTGGTGAAGTATTTAATGGTGGCAGGGCCGCCCATCCAATAAACACGGGCCTGAGGACCGGGAAGTTCTGTTTCCGGCTCATCGATGGCTTTGCGGATAAAATCAGGAGCCACGGTGGTTTTGGGTACTTTAAAGTCGAACCAGTCCTGCAGGGGGAATTCAAAACAGATGCCATGCATGTAGTTAAAGAGCGATTTTCTAAGGCCTTCACTAAACCGTTCATGCCGGGTCCCGGTAGGGTCGGCATGTTCAAGGTCGTTGTTGGCAAAGGTACCCTTCTGCTTATTCATAATTTCTGCCTTGAACTTCTCTGGGTTCAACCCGATGGGGCTGTGAGCGGTCATGGCAAACAGGTGCCAGAAGCCTGATTGTACTACCCCGGCTTCAAACAATTGGCGTACAACCTCGAGCGAGTCGATGGTTTCCTGGGCCGTCTGGGTGGGAAAGCCATACATCAGGTAGGCATGCACCATGATACCTGCCCGGGTAAAATGATCGGTTACCCTGGCCACTTTATTGAGGCTCACCCCCTTGTTGATCATTCCCAGAAGGCGGTCAGAAGCTACTTCCAAACCTCCGGAGACAGCAATGCAGCCTGATTCTTTCAGCAAAAGGCACAAGTCATAGGTAAAGTTTTTCTCAAAGCGGATATTGGTCCACCAAACAATGGTAAGTTTTCTTTTGAGTATTTCCAGGGCCAGTGAGCGCATCAGGGCCGGCGGGGCTGCCTCGTCCACAAAATGAAAACCGATCTGCCCGGTCTGGGCAATGATCTGTTCCATACGGTCACACAACAGGGAAGCTGCGCTGGGTTCATAGCGTTTGATATAATCCAGCGAAGTGTCGCAAAAAGTGCACCTTCCCCAGTAGCAGCCATGGGCAAGGGTCATTTTATTCCATCTGCCGTCACTCCACAACCGATGCATGGGATTGACAATTTCAATGACCGAGAGATATTTGTCCAGAAAGAAATCCGAGTAATCAGGCACTCCTACATCGGTCTGTGAAAAGTCGGCAGAAGAAGAACCGTTGATAAAAACTACCCGTCCGTCCTGAAGGGTAAAAGTTCTTTTTAACTCTTCAAAAGGGCGGGTTCCGTCCAAGTGTTCAATCAAATGAAGCAAAGGAGCTTCGCCATCGTCAAGGGTGATAAAATCAAGAGTTTCAAACACGCGGGGATCGGTAAGAGAGCGCAGTTCGGTATTGGGAAAACCTCCTCCCATGACCACCTTTATTTCAGGATGGTTTTTTTTGATCCACTGGCCACATTTAAAGGCGCAGTAAAGGTTCCCCGGGAAAGGAACGGAAAGACCCACCAGGGTAGGCCTGAACATTTCTATTTTATGCTGAAGCAAACGCAGCAGTAGTTGGTCAATCAGGCTGTCGGGCCGACTTAACTCGGCATGAATTTCATCAAACGTGGCAGCTGAGCGACCAAGGCGTTCGGCGTAACGGCTAAAGCCAAAATGGGGATCGATGGTTTCGATAATTAAATCCGACAGATCTTCCAGGTAAAGAGTTGCAAGGTGCTTGGCCTTATCGCGGATGCCCATGGTGCCGAAAGCCCATTCCAGATCTTCCGCCTGAAGAAATCGGGAAGCTTCGGGCAGGTAATTGCCATCGCAAATCACGTGGGCAAGTACGTCATTTTTTCCATGCAAAAAAGCAATCACCGCATCGATGGTACGGATATATTCCGATTTCAAAAGAAGAATGCGTTCACTGTTTTCAGACCACTGGCCATTTAGGTTTTCTATCTTTTCAAAAAGATCTTTCAGCCCTGATGCGCAAAAAAGCTCCAGAATCACCTCAATGCCCAGGTCACACTGATGGCAGCTGACGGATTGGGTATTCAGGAATCCTTTCAAGTAGGCAGTTGCCGGATACGGGGTGTTCAACTGTGTAAAAGGGGGCGTTATGAGTAATACTTTCTGGCTCACTATTGGACTTTAAACTTTTAACAAAAGTAATACAAAGCAGGCAGAATTAAACAGGCACCTCACTTTCAATTGGCAATACCTATTGTGTATATTTTCCGAGAGATCTGATGCGAAAGATAAATCTTATCATGCAAGCTTCATACATAAGCTTATTGTCAGTTCATCAGGACATAAAAACCCGTCCTTAATAAAATAAAATTATTATGGCTTTAAAGACAATTTACATTGTTAATTAATTACATTTGGAATGAAGAAATGTCCACTTCTTAATAGATAATAACAACTTATTAATGAAAATATTAATTGACTTATTAACATTTACTTATTAATTAAACTATTATTTTATGAAATCTTATTTGTCTTTTATGCTTGTAGTAATGTTTGTTTTTATGTTCTCAAATTGTGCTACAATAATTCATGGTTCCAAACAATCTGTTTCAATTTCAAGTAATCCAACTAAGGCATTGGTGACAATTGATGGCAAAGAAGAAGGAAGAACTCCAGTAACTTTAGACCTTTCAAGAAGGGACCATCACACTGTTCAGATAAATTTAGACGGTTACATGCCATATGAAACCAAGTTTACGCGCAAAGTGGACGGCTGGATTGCAGGGAACATTGTTTTTGGCGGTTTAATTGGTCTTGCCATTGATGGAATCTCTGGTGGAATGTACAAATTAACTCCAGATCAGATTCAAGCCGATTTAAAAAGTGGTAATGTGGCAATGATTAATTCCGATAAAGGTTTATACCTAACTGTTGTATTAAATCCAGATCCTAAGTGGGAAAAGATTGGACAATTGGAAAAGCTGAATTAACATTTGAAAAAATAGCCCCAATAAATTAAAATAAAAACCTCCACCCTGTTAAGATAGGTTGGAGGTTTTTATTTTAATTTACTAAAGTTGAAAAGCTATTTTCTTTTATAAGCCATACATCAGTTCCAATTATGTTTCGAGGGTAAGGGCCAGGAATTTTTCAATAGCGATATCCAGTAATTCTTCTTTTTGAAGCATCAGTTCGACAAACTCACGGAAAGCACCTTCTCCCCCATTTTTGGTAAGACGCATAAGGGCATATTTATCCATATAGGCAGGTGCGTTAGCCGGCACGGCGCTAAATCCTACAGATTTTAGCAGATGAGCATCATTCAGGTCGTCGCCAATGTAGGCAACCTCACTCAGCGAGATATTCATTTCCTGGCATAGTTTTCGGGCCACGTCCAGCTTGTTTCTCACCCCTAAAAACACATGATTGATCTTCAGTTTCTGAGCCCTGCGGGTCACTATAGGAGTATTTTCACCGGTAATAATTCCCAAAGGGATATCCAGCAGGCGCAAAAAAATTACCCCCGCGCTGTCGGTGGTATTGTATTTTTTAAGCTCAATACCTTCCTGGTCATAATACATCCCACCATCGGTCCATACCCCGTCAATATCGGTCAATACCAGTTTAATGTTCATGATTCAATCATTTGGGGATAGATAATTTCGTTGGCGGGGATACTTACCAAGGCCTTTTTGCCGATGATACGGTTCCTGTCCACCCATTTAAAACCATCACCGGGGCTTAGCATATGAAGATCCGTTTCACTGATCACCTCTCCGGCCATAATGGGGCGCATGGTGGCTATGGAGCGTTCCAGCTTTACCCGGGTGGATTCAACCTTGTCGCTGATAAAGATATCCTTTACCCCGATGGCATATTCGGTATTGCGGATATCGCGTACCATACGCCATATTCCTTCCGGTTCAAGCGATCCTCTGTGATCCGTTCCTTTCATGTTACGGCTTAGGGTAATATGTTTTTCAATGATCTCAGCGCCAAGGCCTACGGCTACTGCAGGCATCAAAATACCAATGGAATGATCCGAATAACCGATGGTATATTGAGGGTATTGTTCCTTTAAGTACTGGATGGTCAAAAGGTTGATGTTTTGGTATTCAGAAGGATACTGCGACAGGCAGTGCAGAATGCTTACATCGGAATGATATTTTGTAATCACTTCCAGGGCTTCATCCAGTTCCTTCTTTCCGGTCATGCCCGTTGAGAGGATCATGGGGATTTTAGTTTCTGCCATGCTTTCCAGAAGCGGCAGGTTGGTCACATCGCGAGAGGCCACTTTAAGCCTGTCGGGGGTAAAAAGCTTCAGCATCGAAAGGCAGCCCCTGGCACAC
>DATGYU010000423.1:0-26486 GCA_035297625.1 Prolixibacteraceae bacterium | reverse complement strand
AAAAGGATAGATGTAGCATTTCTCATTCACAAGGCAGAAAACAGAGAATGTTTTAATGGACGGATACGGAGATAAACGTCAATAGGGAAACCTTATTTTTTGACACAACCTTCGTAGCCGGAATGCCTCCATCAAAATAATAAGCTTATCTACCTTATCTACCTTATCTACCTTATTCTGCATCCCTATTTTTGATAAGGTAGATAAGGTTGGGATTTGGGGGATTGATCCGGGCTACGAAGGTTGTGGCACAACAGAAGGTTTTTCTAATCAACCATATTCCAGGTGTTTAAAAGGAATTACAATCATCATTCTTTTTACCTATATTTTACACATTTCATTTGTCTAAAATATAGTCATGCCCCGCAAATTCATTTTAGCCAGCAGCCTTGAAAGGATAGAAGAAAGGTTTCATGTTCACCTTTCTGCTTATACCAAACTATTGCCGGCATTGCATAACATATCAGGAGGTGATGGCACCTATGTAATCACCACGGAAAGCCCTCATGAATTGCAGACCATGCGGTTTGGCATGACCCCTTACTGGGCCAAAAGCCCGATGGAGCTGATCAATGCCAGGGCGGAAGGGGATAAGAACCCAACCAATGATCCCGGGTATTCAGGCCCCAAACAAATCTTCATGAAAAAGGCCTTTTTAAAGCCCATACAGGGCCAAAGGTGTTTGGTGCTGGCTGATGCTTATTACGATTGGGACAGGGCTAAAAAGCCTTAGGATGGCCTGTTATGGCTGTATGTTTGTAATTTCTGAGGTCGTTGTCGGGATCTTAATTGAGAACAAGGCGCCTCCGTTGGTGCGGTTTTCAGCGGTGATGGTTCCATTATGGGCTTCTACGATTCCTTTAACAATGGACAATCCAAGACCGGTTCCCCCGGCCTTTGCCGACTGGCCACGATAAAATTTATTAAAGACCATTGGCAGATCGGTAGTTGAAAACCCTGGCCCGCGATCCATTACCTGAATATTGAGGAAGCCATTGTCATAAAAGAACTTAACGCGAATATTAGTTTCTTTGGGAGCCAGTTGGGTGGCATTGAGCAACAGGTTGTGAATGACCTGTTCCATCAATCCAAAATCCAGTTGAACCAAAGGCATGTCGTCCGGCATTACCACTTCTACGTTGAATTGATTTAATTCGGCTGATAGGCTATGCAAGACTTTATTGATTAGATCATGTAAATCGCACCAATCGATACGCAGGGTCAGGCGGCCTGAATCGAGCCGCGACATATTGAGTAAATTTTCAATTAAGCGGTTTAACCTGATGGCAGCCAGATTAATCTCAAGGTGTAGCTTCTTTGTGGTTTCCGGGGGATATTCCTGATCGATCAAAGAATCAGAAGCCCCCAGGATGGTGGCAACAGGAATGCGAAGTTCGTGCGAGATAGAGTTAAAAAGCGTTTTGTAAAGTTTATCCGATTCATTTAATACAAAAGCAGTCCTGGCGGTCAATCGCAAGAATTCCCGTTCTATTTTACCTGAAATCTGCGGTAAAAAACCTTCCCAGAATTGTTCTTCTCCCTGGGTAAAAACGCGTTGATGCTGAACTGCAATAACACCCATAGAATCACTATTATTTCCTTTTAGAGGATAAAAGGTGTATTGGCTCGAGGGAAGGGTATCCGTAAATTTTCCGGCTTTTGCTGAATGCCTGAAAGTCCATTGAGCAATGCTAAGGTCGTTTTCGGTCAGATTAAGCGGAGACGGAAGCCTTGGCTGCTTTTCCAACTGATTGCTTTCATCCTTCAGGAAAACAGCACTTTCAAGGTTGAAATACTTTTTAATATCTTTCAATGAAAGTTCCAATACCTCATTGATACCTGATACTGATGACAGTTCTTTGGCCAACTGATAAAGCGCATGAGTGCGTTCTTCCCTGATCCTGATTTTCTTTTCCTGCCTGCGTATGCGGGAGGTTAACACCCCGTTCAGCAAGGCAACAATGAAAAACATGATCAGCATCAGCATGTCCTCTGTTTTATCCACATGAAGGGTATAATAGGGAGGAATAAAAAAGTAATTCCAAATGAGCGCACTCAATGAGGCTGCCAGCAAAATGGGCCCTGTTCCGAATATAAATGCAAGGATTGACACGGCAAACAGCAGGACAAATGAAACGACCTGGTATCCTACAATATCTTTTATGAAATAACAGGCCAAAGCGGTAAGGGCAATGATTATGGTTGAAATGAAATATTGATTCATGGTGGAGGTGAAAGAAGGCATGGAGGCCTTCTTCCGGTACTTGTTGTCAGACAGGATGTCTGACCCTAATATGTACACATCAATATTTCCGCTATAGCGGATCAGGCGGTTCACAAAATTACCCAGGCGAAACAAGTTGATCAGGTTACGCACTTTTGGTTTTCCGATCAGGATGTGTGTGATATTTTCCTTCTGAGCAAAATCGACAATGGCCTTTACCAGATCATTATTGGTAACAATGCGGAATTGGATTCCCAGTTGTTTGGCCAGGTTGATATTTTTGTCCAGCGCTTCGCTATCTTTTGGCGTCAATTCGTGCGCGGTTTCCACATAAATGGCCTGAAGGCTTCCTCCCATGAGGTCTGCCAGGTTTTTAGCCCATCGCAGCAGTTTTGTGGATTGCTCTGTATAGGAGACAGCCACCAGCAGGCGTACGCCCGATTTCCAGGGGCCTTTGATGCGTTTGAGCTGCATGTAATCATGCAGTTGACGATCTACCCGGTCGGCCACCGCGCGCAGGGCCATTTCGCGCAAAGCGGTAATATTTCCTTTTCTGAAAAAATTCTGAATGGCTTCCCTGGAGCGGTCTGCGGTGTATACCTTTCCTTCCGATAGCCTTTGCAATAATTCATCGGGGGTGAGATCCACCAATTCAACATCATCCGCGCGTTCAAACACATCATCTGGGATTGTTTCCCGCACCACAATACCTGTAATCTGCGCCACGATCTCAGAGCGGCTTTCAATATGCTGTACATTCACCGTTGTATAGACACTGATGCCATTGTCCAGAATCTCCAGCACATCCTGAAACCGTTTGAGATGACGGCAGCCCGGGGCATTGGTATGGGCCAGTTCGTCAATCAGGACAATCTGCGGTTTACGCGAAAGAATGGCATCCAGATCCATTTCCTGCAGCGAGGTGGATTTGTAAGCATAAGTTTTCCTGGCGATCTGTTCAAAACCCTTTACCAATTCATTGGTTTCTTTCCGGTTATGGGTTTCAATATATCCTATAACGATGTCTATCCCTTTTTTCCTTTCAATGTGTGCAGCTTGCAGCATGGAATAGGTCTTTCCCACTCCGGCACACATGCCAAAAAAGATTTTCAGTTTACCCCGTTTACCTCTTTCTTCATTATCCTTTAGTGAAGCCAGTAATTCATCGGGATTAGGGCGATCCATGGTAAAGTTCATAATTGTTATTTTTTGTCTGCCTTTGAGATCACTCCTGTCACCTGCGACTCAAGTGTTTTCATTTTAGTAAGAAGACTTTTTAACTTCTCCAAATCTTCATTACGATCATCGTTTTCCAGTTCTCCAAAATCATATAATGGCTTTTTCAGGTTTGTACCTTCTAACTTTTCTGCCATTTGATTAAATAGCAAGGAAATCTCATAAAACTCATCTTTGCCGTCAAAATAGAGCCTTTGACCAAAGTTACTGGAAACAATTTCTTTTATCCCATTATACAATTGAAAAAAGCGTTCATTAAAATAGGAAGCAAAACTGTAAATGAAGCTCAGGGAAATCAAAAAACACAAGGTCCCGATCACAGACAGCTGGGTCAGTGCATTTTTGGAGGATACCTTGGCGTCCATCGTTTTTACTTCAATGGCTTTCTCATTCATTTGAGACAGGAGAGCCAATTGCTGGGTCAGCATGTCAAATCTATTCTGCAGCTTTTGGATGATGTCCACCTGTTTGGGCGATTGGATAAATTGTCTGAAAACCGCCTTATGATCGTTGATCCCTTGCTGAATGGTAGCTGCAAGTTTATCTTCTCCCGCTTCGGTGATGTTACTGAGTTCCGCCTGGATGGTCTTATCCAGTTGATCAAATTCATTTTTAATTAGAATCGTATCAGGGGCCTGACTAGTAATATAACAATGATACATTTCCTTATTCAAGAGCATCAAATTTTCAGTCATTTCGCGGGCGTACACGACCGACACATGGTTTTCACTCAATATAGCACCGGTTTTCCTGGATAATTTGACCAATGAAAAAGCCGAGAATCCCAGTAAACCCAGAATGATGATAAATATGAACACCATTCCCAATGAAAATTTGGTACGAATTGACAGTTTCATTTTTTCTTTGTTTTAATAATGCTATTTAAACTTATCAAGGGCAAGGTTTAACCTTAACACATTAATTCGGGCTTCACCGAATAACGAAAACTGAGGGGCCTCCGTTAATTCAGCGATAGTCTTTAAAAGTTCCTGTTTTTGCATGCCGTTTAACTGGCGAGCCTTGACAATTCTTTCCACCTGCATTAAAGCAGCAGGAGGCGAAATATGAGGATCCAGTCCACTGGCCGAGGCACAAAGCATTTCAGAGGGTAGGGGCTGTGCAGGATCAATTTGATTTTTCAGGATAAAATTTTCTTTTCTTTCTTTGGCCAGTTGTTTGCGTTTTTCGCTGGTAGGTCCCAAATTGGAGCCCCCTGAAGGCAAGGGGTTGTAATTGGTAGCCGAAGGCCGTGAATAAAAGTAAAGGTCGCTATCGAATGTCTGACCAATCAATTCACTGCCCACCACTTTGTTCCCCACTTTAATCAGACTGCCGTTGGCTTTATCCGTAAAGGCAATCTGGCCAATAGTTGTAATGAGCATTGGGTAGGCGATCCCCAGTAAAATGGTAAACAAAGTGAATATTTTTATTGCTATCAGTATCTGTGTTTTCATAACTTATGAGTTTCGCTATTTATAGATTAAATACGCATTCTCTGAACCAATCGATGTAAAGATTTATTTTCATTACAGAATTAGGCTATCATGTTAATAATCATATCAATCAGCTTTATTCCAATAAAAGGCACAGCAATACCGCCGATTCCATATACCAACAGGTTCTTCATCAAGGTATAATTGGCAGATTGAGGTTGGTACCGGATGCCTTTAAGTGCAAGAGGGATCAAAAAAATGATCACAAGGGCATTGAAAATGACCGCGCTAAGTATAGCACTTTCAGGCGAGTGCAAATGCATCACATTCAGCGCAGACAAAGGACCGATACCATCACTGCCTGAATAAAGTGATACGGCAATGGCCGGAATAATGGCAAAATATTTGGCTACATCGTTGGCAATACTGAAGGTGGTGAGCGCACCGCGGGTCATCAGCAATTGTTTGCCTACTTCCACCACTTCAATCAGTTTGGTAGGATTGCTGTCCAGGTCCACCATATTTCCGGCTTCACGGGCAGCCTGGGTTCCGGTGTTCATGGCAATACCAATGTCGGCCTGTGCCAGTGCGGGAGCATCATTGGTACCATCGCCAATCATCCCTACCAGGTGCCCTTTGGCCTGTTCTTCCCGAATGCGGCGGAGTTTATCCTCAGGGGTAGCTTCGGCCATGAAGTCATCAACACCGGCTTCAGCAGCGATGGCGGCAGCAGTCAGGGCATTATCGCCAGTGATCATCACGGTACGTATTCCCATGGTTCTTAACTGGGCAAAGCGTTGTTTGATACCCCCTTTGACGATGTCTTTCAGCTGAATGACCCCTAATACCTTATTGTTTTCAGCAACAACTAACGGGGTAGCTCCCTGCCTGGCCAGTTCATTTACCTTCTCTTCCAACCGATTGGGGAAAAATCCATTACCTTTCAGCACAAACGAACGGATGGCCTCGGAGCTTCCTTTTCGTATGCGGTGAACTTTGCCGTTTTGATCTTGCAAATCGACACCGCTCATTTTAGACTGGGCTGTAAAGGGAATAAATACCGCATTTTTCTGATTCACCTCCTTACCGCGCCAGCCAAATTGTTCTTTTGCCAGTACAACAATCGATCGTCCTTCGGGCGTTTCGTCCGACAAGGATGAAAGTTGGGCGGCATGGGCCAAATCCTTTATTTGCACCCCATCCGAAGGAAAAAAGTCAGTAGCCATACGATTTCCCAGGGTGATGGTTCCTGTTTTATCCAGCAGCAGCACATCCACATCACCAGCCGCTTCGATGGCCCGTCCGCTGGTGGCAATTACGTTTCGCTGCAATAGCCGGTCCATGCCACTAATCCCGATTGCACTTAGCAAACCGCCAATGGTGGTAGGGATCAGGCACACCAACAAAGCAATCAATACCGGGATGGAAAGATTATGGGACAAGGCCATTCCTGAGGCATTTAAGGCGTAACCGAAAAAGGCAGGGAGGGTTACTACCGCCAGCAGGAAAATGATAGATAATCCTGAGAGCAAGATGGACAAAGCGATTTCATTGGGTGTTTTCTGGCGTTTGGCCCCTTCAACAAGCGAAATCATACGGTCAATAAAGGTATCTCCCGGTTCAGCAGTTATTCTGACTAATATGCGGTCGCTGATGACTTTTGTCCCTCCTGTAACGGCAGACCGGTCACCCCCGCTTTCGCGTATTACAGGGGCTGACTCTCCGGTTATCGCTGATTCGTCCACACTGGCAATACCTTCAATAACTTCACCATCCGAGGGGATAATGTCTCCTGCCTCACAGATCACCACATCTCCCATCCTCAGATCGGGGGCGGCAACTGTTTCCACTTTATTATTTTCGGTAGTTTTACGGGCCAATGTCTGCGTTCTGTTTTTCTTCAGGCTGGCGGCCTGTGCTTTGCCACGCCCTTCAGCGATGGCCTCTGAAAAATTGGCGAACAAGACAGTGAACCAAAGCCAGATGGCGATCTGTAAATTAAAGGCAGAAAAACGATGGGTAAAGATACCGGATACCACCACGATAGTGGTCAATATTGATCCGATGCCTACGATAAAGATGACGGGGTTTTTAATAAGCGAAACCGGGTTTAGTTTAATGAAACTATCAATGGCAGCCTGTAGCATTAACTTTTTATTAAACAAGCTTGTATTTTGTTTTGCACTCATTTTTGTAATTCATTAAAAGGTTTTACCCATGTTCATTAGCAGATGTTCAACGATGGGGCCGAGTGACAGGGCTGGAAAGAAGGTTAACCCTCCAACGATCAGAATTACCGCAGTCAGTAATCCGGCAAACAGCCAGTTGTTGGTATGAAAAGTGCCTGTCGACTCCGGAGTGATCTTTTTGTGGACCATACTTCCGGCAATTGCCAGTACCGGGATAATGACACCAAAACGGCCAATGAGCATGCCAAGGCCCAGGGTCAGGTTATAAAAAGGAGTATTGGCATTAAGGCCGGCAAAAGCGCTGCCATTGTTTCCGGCAGCCGAGCTGTAAGCATACAATATTTCTGAAAAGCCATGCGGGCCTGAATTATTCAGGCCGGTAAGGCCAAAGTCCGTAACGGATGCGAGGGCCGAAAAAAGCAGGATAACCAGGCTGGGAGCCAGAACAGCTACAATGGCCATTTGTACCTCAAAGGCTTCAATCTTCTTTCCAAGGTATTCGGGGGAACGGCCAACCATCAGCCCGGCAATAAAAACGGTCAGGATAACGAAAATTATCATCCCATACAGCCCTGCGCCCACGCCTCCAAAGATTACTTCTCCCAAAATGATGTTGATAATCGAAATCATTCCTGTAAGCGGCGCCATGCTATCGTGCATCGCGTTGACAGATCCGTTGGAGGCCGCGGTGGTGGAAGTGGACCATAGGATACTGTTTGCTATGCCTAACCTGGTTTCCTTGCCTTCCATGCGGATTCCATTTCCGATCGCGGGATTAGCCGCATATTCGGCATACAGCGAAATAATTAAGCCGAACAGCAGCAACACGAGCATCACCTTAAAAAGCGTCCATCCATGGCGAACAGAACCTACCATTTTCCCGTACATATAGGTCATGGCAGCAGGTATCAGCAGAATAGCCAGCATCTCCAGAAAGTTGGATAAGGGAGTGGGGTTTTCAAAAGGATGCGCACTGTTGGCATTGAAGAAACCGCCACCATTGGTTCCCAATTGTTTGATGGCTATCTGAGAGGCAGCAGGCCCCATGGGCAACACCTGCTCTCCGCCCTGCAAGGGCTGAACGGTTACATAGGCATTGAAATTTTGAATAACTCCCTGTGACACCAATAAAACGGCGAGTAAAATCGAAAGGGGCAAGAGCACATACAATACAGAACGGGTAAGATCCACCCAAAAGTTGCCAAGCGTCGAAGAAGAGCGCCGTGACAATCCTTTTATCAGGGCCAACAGAACCGCCATTCCAGTGGCGGCACTTACAAAATTCTGTACGCTGAGCACCATCATTTGAACAAAATAGCTCATGGTGGTTTCCCCGGCATACCCCTGCCAGTTGGTATTGGTAACAAAACTTATGGCTGTATTGAAAGCCGAATGCCAGCTTATATTTCCCAAATGAGCCGGGTTGAGCGGCAATACCGTTTGAATCATCTGGAAAGTAAAAACGACCACTAGTCCCAGCATATTAAAAATCAACAAGCTGGCACAATACAATTTCCAGTTGGTTTCTTTCTCAGGATCAACGCCGGTAATCCGATAGATGAATCTTTCAAGTCTGCCCAATACAGGCAGTAAAAGATGATGCTCCCCGGAAAAGACCCTGCTCATGTATTTTCCCAGGATAGGCGTCAAGCCAATGAGTAATACAAAGAATAACAGTATCTGAACAATTTCCGCGTTTGATATCGTCATGAGTTTAGAATTTTTCAGGTTTGATAAGTGAATAAACCAAATAAGCCAGTAAGGCAATGGCTATCAAGGCTCCGATTGTATACCCGGGCGGGTTAGCCATTCGATCAGGATTCACTACGGAAGTGAGCAGTGGAACAGCCAAACAATAAAAAATAGAAGTATTCATAATGAACCGATTTTGAATAATACAAAATTACGACCTACTCTATTAAGGTTTCATAATAATAAGACTCGAAAGAATTAATATTTTATAAAGGAAAATCACCTTGTATGCGAATCAAGGGTTGAAATATGAAGATAGATACATATTCTTCCGGCAGACAAGTGACCGTTTAACAAGGGATTAGCTGGTCATTTGACCCGGTTACCAGCCGGTTTAATAGCATCCTACAAATACCAGTAATCCAATAAACTCTTTTCCTGCAAATAGTAGATCCATCCGGGATATTACCTTATCCTGAACTTTGATTGTAAACTATGGATTATTTATTGGAACAAATGGAAGCCTCAAAAACCCGCCATGTGAGGTGCTCACTGGGTTTCCACAAAAGAAAACAGCTGCTAAAAAAGAAAACCGGATTTGGGAGGCAGTAATTATTACCAGGCTTGACCAAGAGAGTAGCTAATCATTAAGTTCGTTCTTTTGCCTGCTCCAAAAGATTTTCCAGACAAGTATAGCACACTTCTTTTATGCGTATATTTTACCCCAGATACTTGTTTAAAATATAGTCATGCCCCGCAAATTTGTATTGGTCAGTAACCTGGAGAGCATTGAAAGCCGCTTTCATGTTTCGCTTTCTGCCTATGCCAGGCTTTTACCGCCGGCATATGGCATTTCCGGGGGCGACCTGGCTTATGTGCTTACCATGGAGCGTCCCCAGGAGCTGCAGGCCTACCGGTTTGGCATGACCCCTTACTGGGCCAAAAGCCCGATGGAGCTGATCAATGCCAGGGCGGAAGGGGATAAGAATCCAAACAATGACCCCGGGTATTCAGGCCCCAATCAAATCTTCATGAAAAAGGCCTTTTTAAAGCCTGTACAGTGTCAACGGTGTTTGGTGCTGGCTGATGCTTATTACGATTGGGACAGGGCTAAAAAGCCTTATCTGGTGTACCTGCAGGACAAGCAACGCCCCTTTGCCATGGCAGGGCTTTACGACTACTGGAAAGATCACCAGACCAAAGAGATCCTGGCTTCTTTTGCCATCATTACCACCACGGCCAATCAGCTGCTTCAAAGCATAGGGGTAAAACGTATGCCTGTGATCCTAACACCGGGTTATGAGAAAGACTGGCTAAAGCCAGATCGCTCGCTTTCCGAGGTGCTGCATATGCTCCGACAGTTTCCTTCCCAAAAGATGAATGCTTACCCGGTTTCAGATCTGGTGGATCAGAAAGGGGTAAATGATATTGCCATGATCAGGCCTGTTGGCGATAGGCTGCAAAGCGAGGTAAGGCCGGTTGTAAGGCCAACAGTACACAACAGGTATTACCACAAAAAGAAGGATGCGCCGCAAGGATCGTGGGGTGCATCCAGGATGAAGGACCAGGAATAAGGTTTCAACAATAGGTAAGGTGCTGTTTTTTGTGGCATTTATGTGTTTTTCATATGTTTGTTTTTCAAATATTACAGATTGTCAGGCGCAGGATTCGATCAAACAATGCAGGGAATAGAAATGGTAACCGTAGTTCCCTGGTTAATCTGGGAATCTAACGTCAGGGTTCCCTGGTGCAGACGGATAATTTTATCAGTGAGTGAAAGGCCAAGGCCGTTACCGGGTATGTTTTTCGCATTTTCAGCCCTGAAAAAAGGAAGAAATATATTTTCCATATTGTCCTTTTCTATGCCGATTCCCCTATCAGAAAAAGCGGCTACAATACAATGATCCCTAATGGATAGTATTATTTCCACAGCATTGTCGGCAGAAAATTTGCAGGCATTGTCCATTAGATTGGCCATGGCTGTTTTCAGTAAATGATCGTTTCCCATCACGGTTAACTCCCTATCATCCTCAATAGGTTCGCTGAAATTGATAGAAATGCTATAGTTTTTTTTTCGATCCATGAGTTCGGCTCTTGTTTGCCAAAGGATTTCATCGATTCTTAGGGGATGAAGGGCAACGGCCGAGATGTCGGAGCTTGCCTTTGCCAAATCGAGCAAGCCATTGGAGAGGGCATTAAGATTTTTGATGTCTTCAAGGACTGACTCCAGGGTGGCTTTGTATTCTTCGTGGGTTCTGGATTTCATGAGCGACACTTCTATCTGGCCGGTGATGGAAGTCAGTGGGGTACGTAATTCATGCGAGGCGTTGGAAACAAAGCTTCTTTGCATCTCAAAAGCAGATTCGAGGCGTTCGAGCATTTTATTAAAAGTGATGGCTAGCTGAGCAATTTCATCGGTTCCATTTCCTTCATTTACCCTTACATCCATGTTGGCGATGTTGATTTTATCCACTTGTTTTACCACGTCGGACATGGGTTTAAGAGCGCGGGTCGCATATATTTTGCTTAAATAAACTGTCATAACAATACTGATAAAAAATCCCACGATAATGATCCATTTCAGGTTGCTTAGTTTCTTTAAGCCATAGCTGTCAAGGGCAGAGGCAAGGACAACATACTGGATATTTTTATCGATATACAACAGTCCAATGACTTCTTTTTTACCTTCATGGGAGCGGATGCTGCCGGATTGCCGGATTTTAGCAGTAAGTGACTTTGAGACGGGAATGCTTTCTGAATCGGAACTGTTATAGATTAGTTTGTCTTTGTCGTCAAAGATCATGACCGTTTCATTGTTAATGGCATTGATGGTATTTCGATCGATGATTTTCATCAGGTTATAATCCACCTCTTTCACCTGGATTAATAGTTTGGCCGTTGTCAATGCTTTCTTTTCCAGCCGGGAATAAAATTCAGCCTCCCGGTAACTGTCCGAGAAATAATAAATAATAAAGGAAAAAAGGATAAGGATAAAGGTTACGATATAGGTAAACTGAATGGAGAGCCGGGTACGGATATTAAATTTCATTGTTTTTCTTCTTTTATGATATAGCCAACACCCGTTTGGGTATGAATTAGTTTATGAGTAAAATCCCGGTCAATTTTTTTTCGGAGGAAGTTCACATACACATCGATAATGTTAGTTCCTGTATCGAAGTTGATATCCCACACTTTTTCAGCGATTTCCATTCTTGAGACCACCTTCTCTTTATTTCGGAGCAGATACACCAACAATGCGAATTCTTTTTGGGTAAGCTCTATTTTTCGTCCGCCGCGTGTCACTTCATAGGTATTGAGGTTTACTTCAAGATCCATTAATGTGAGCAGGTTTCCTCCGGATTGGGCAATAGCCGTTCTTTTTAAAAGAGAACGGATACGTGCCAGCAATTCACGAAATTCAAAAGGTTTGACCAGATAGTCATCCGATCCTGAATCAAAGCCTGAAAGCTTATCCTCAGTGGTTCCCAATGCGGTAAGCATGATTATCGGAATTTCCTGGTTATAGGTCCTGATTTCTTTACACAATTCAATCCCATTTTTGTAGGGCAGGTTAATGTCCAGGATGAGTAAATCGTAAGCCGAAGCATCAAACATTCTCTTACCCATTAAACCATCGCGGGCGATATCACAGGAGAGGCCATTCTCTTCCAGTCCGCTTTTGACAAATGAAGCCACCTTTGGTTCGTCCTCGACAAAAAGTATTCTTTTACTCATCTGGTATTGGTTCTCAAGCATGCATTGGGTCTGGTTGTTGAAAATATTATTGGGGACCAGTTATATATTTTTAGGATACCCATGCCTGCCTTTTTTAGATGATTGAAAATTAATGTTTTTTATCGGGATAGAAAATCCCTGTATATTTTTATTAAAAAAAATGTCCTGGTAATCGTGAGGGATAAAGGAGATACATTTTTTGTGGGGTTTTGCTTATTCTCATTTTGATTTTAATCGTTCTTTAATTTTCGGTCTTTAAAAGCAAGGTAATTTTGTAGGATTAACCTTTAATTATAAAAAAAACAGATCATGAAAGAAAATAAATTTATGGATAAATATGGCTTTTTGGTTGTTATTACGGTCCTTATTGCATTTTTTGTATTTCTAAAACTTATTGGTTTCCCCGAGATCTTATCCAAATAAAGGAGCCATATAGAAGTAATAAAATAACAACAAGACAGGTTGTTAAAAATGATTCTCCATAA
Organism: Prolixibacteraceae bacterium; assembly: GCA_035297625.1. Classification (GTDB taxonomy): domain Bacteria; phylum Bacteroidota; class Bacteroidia; order Bacteroidales; family Prolixibacteraceae; genus Aquipluma. The sequence continues at coordinate 13,492 of DATGYU010000423.1, read as the reverse complement.
TTGTTTCATTTTATCATGCTGCACATGATTGGTGATTGGGTGTTTCTCATTTTTCCTATCTTCTCAGTTTCCCATTAGTGATAATTTGTGTTTCCCGATTTGTGCTTATTTGTGATCTTATTTCCCTTCTCTCTTTTTATGGCCTTCTAACTCCCATCACTATCAGTGCAATAGAAAATACTGCTGTGCAAATCAGTGCAAACGGATGCACAATGGTTTGAAGATCAATATATTGCATGTGTTGTGCTTATCTTTACACCAAGCAAAAGACCGGAAAGAATATCCCGGGTAAACATTCAACCGGATCGGCGCACAATTATTTATCCACCCTTAATTTTTTAGTATTATGGCAAAGTTAGTTAACGGTATTTTAGGCGGGTTTTCCGGTAAGGTCGGAACCGTGGTAGGTGCCTGCTGGAAAGGCATCGACTACATTCGCTCGCTGGCCGCAAGTATCACCAATCCGCGCACCCCGGCACAGCTGGAACAGCGTGCCAGGTTTACGCTTATCATCACTTTTCTGCGCTCGCTGACCGCTTTTCTGCGCATCGGCTTTAGGGGCGCCGCCCTTAAGATGTCGGCTTTCAATGCAGCCATGGCATACAATGTGAAAAATGCCATTAAAGGCACCTATCCGAATTACGAGATCGACTTCACCAAGGTATTGCTGGCCCAGGGTTCCCTGGCCGGTGCTTTGAACCCTGCTGTGGATTCAACCACTCCCGGCAAGGTGGATTTTACCTGGGCGGACAACTCCGACCAGCCCAACGCCATGGAAGACGACCAGGCTTTTTTGGTGGTTCATGAACCCATCTCTAAGCGCTCGTTTACCATCCTGGGCGGAGCTGCCAGGCAGGCCTTAGCCGATTCCATCACCCTTCCCGAGTACCTGAGCGGTACGCAGGTGCATTGCTACATCGGCTTTACCAATGCCAATGAATCGGAAGTATCCGACAGTGTCTACGTCGCTGCCCTCATTGTGGCATAGCCTTATGGTTTCTTTGATCATCAAAACTCCGCCCTCTGCTGAGGGGGCGGACTTTAATGACCGGAAACCGAACAACTGTTTCAATCCTTTAAAACTGAAAAGCGATGAAAACATTTATTTCCGCTATGCTTATGATGCTGATCCTATTGGTATCGGTAACAGCCTGCAGCCAATCGGACGCTTCCACTTCGGCAGACAATGATGCCACGGTCACCCAGCAGGTGAAAATCTCGGGCCCTGTAGCCATTGAATCGGCCATCACGGAGACCTCGGACAGCTCGTTAGGCGGGTTTATTTCTGCCAACTGGGGCAAGCTCTTTCTGGGACTTTTAAGTTTCTACGAGATGGTAGCAAGGATGACCCCCACCGAGAAGGACAACACGATTGTCACGTTTCTGACCAAACTGCTCAATGCGGTGATCCCCAACAGGAAAAAAGGCGGGGGAAAGCTATAGGCAGCAGGTGATCGCGTAAAGCTTTTGCTGATAAAGAAGCGTACCATCTGTATGTTGATCACCATTTGTTAAAACCGTCCTGATTGCTTGGGGCGGTTTTTCTACAGAAAGTAATCCCTGCAAAAGAATGTTGGCATTTCATGTCATGGTATTTCTTTCCTTTTTCTTTATGGGAAGTTATGAGATAAGGCGCCTTTGAAAAGAGTGGATCAATCCGGACTGTTGTGGAGGAAAGGCAAGGAGCATGGAGCACGGGGCAGGCAGACTGAAAGCCAGTGGTCAGTGTTCAGTGGTCAATACTTCAATCCATTAATTCTTCAGTTTTTGTAAATTGGACTTTTAAACTAAAAGCTCACATCTTTCCACAGGTTTTCCGTTTAATCCTAAAGAGGTCGGGGTATTGACTGGAAGGGACACGGAAATCCGATCATTGGAAAGATTGTCTTTCAGGAAGTCAAATGGTTAGGGTGATTTTCTATGGATTTGATCTTATAGGCAACGCTGTTATTATGGGGGAAGATCTCCTTGAAGTTGGCCATAATCCTTTCCTGCAAGTCTTCAACGTGAATGTTCATCAGCCGGGCAGCCTGTTCATACACTTTATTGATAGAATCGTGGCTGTCGTCAGTTTCCAGGAACAGCCGGTCGAGGGGAATCATGGAGAAGGCTTTCATTTTCTTGGGATCGTCCAGCATTTTACCGCCTACAGAGATATAAAATCCATGTTTTATCAGTGAGGCTGCAGTCTGTTCTTTGCCACGGAACCCATGGATGATCCAGGGAAGGGGAGAGGGGACTTCTTTTTTCATCCTCATCACCTCGTTGTAAGCACGCACACAATGGATGATCAGCGGTTTGGAATACTTTCGGGCCATTTCGGCCTGTTTTTTGAAATAGTATTCCTGCCATATCACCTCTGTGTCGATAGCCTTGTCGATGCCGCATTCGCCCACGGCAATCACGTTGGGAAAGCTCATGGCCTGTTCCATGGCCTGCAGGCAATCATTGATTTCAACCGACTCGAGATGCCAGGGGTGAAGCCCAGTGGAATAGAGGTTTCCATCATCGGCTACAGGCAAGTTTTGCGCGAAACAGTTGAGAAGCTGGATAGACTTATCCGGTTTCAGGCCGTGCGTATGGAAATCAATCGCGATCATCTGTCGTTTTATTGGTAGTCAAATTTACACTTTTTTTATGCTAATTCATAATAAAAAATATAAATAGAAATTAAAGAATTGTAACGCAGACCTATAAGGATAGTAACGCGCATGGAACGAATGGAGCGATTAAGGCGGATTTAAGAACTCTATATAGATGGTACAAGATGAATGATTTTAGGGCTCATTTTCACAAGTTACCCTTGTGGATATACATTCCATAGCTTTTATCTCCGTCTTTTTTTAGTGTTGGAGTCTTATCTTTATATGTCATTTTATATCCGTTTTGATCCGCTCCATCCACTCTATCCGCGTTCCTAATATCTTTCTACTGCTATTATTTTCCATCATACTTGATCAATATGCCCATGCTATTGGTTTTTAGCTTAATTTTGATTTCAAATGCAATGGAACCATGAAGTCTTTCACACTATCGTCAACTATCGTCATTACAGCGCTTTTGCTTCTTTTGTTACAGGGAAATGCCCATGGGCAGCTCTCGCAAGGAGGCACCCCTGTTCAGGTGGTGAAACTTAAATCGTATGTTACCGATGATGTGATTGTGCTTCCCCGTGTTGACAATGAGGCGTTGCGACAGGCAAGTATGGATGAGCAGCAGTTGTCAGGTCTTAAATCCTTTCATTTTGCCCAGCCCTTTGATGTATCTCTTAATCTCACCAATTCAGGCCAGTGGTATGATGCCGGTTCTTTAAAAGTGTGGCAACTGACCATTCGTTCCACCGGGGCTTATTCTTTGAATGTTATTTTCGGCAAGTTTCATTTGCCCGAGGAGGCCCGGTTGTTTGTCATAGGGGCAAAAAGCGGCATTGTCAAAGGGGCTTACACAGCAGAGAACAATGCGCCCTCAGGGGTGCTGGCCGTGGAGCCTGTGGCAGGTGATGAGCTTTTGATACAATATGAAGAACCTGCCGGGGTGGCCTTTCCGGGAGAGCTGGAGCTATCGAGAATCTCGCATGATTTTATGGGCCTGGGCCCTACGGATGATCATCGTCCGCTGGGCCTCTCGGGCTCGTGCAATGTCAATGTGAATTGCGATACAGCCAATGGAACCGAAGGTATCAGGGATGCTGTGTGCCGTATTATCATAGAAGGAAAAGAAGTCTGTTCAGGTACTTTGGTCAATAACACTGCCAACGATGGGACCCCCTACCTGCTGACGGCCTACCATTGCCTCAGCACGGAGCGGCAGGCCAATGCCTCGGTGTTTCTTTTTAACTATGAATCGCCCGCCTGTAAATCCATAGATGGGGATGTAAGTCATTCACTCTCCGGCAGCTCCCTTAAAGCGGCTTTCGACAGTCTTGACTTTGCCCTGTTGCGCCTCAACAATACCATCCCTTATGCCTACCGACCCTACCTGGCCGGCTGGAACAGAAAAAATCAGGCTCCATCGTCTACCAAGACCATCCATCATCCCGTGGGCGATATTAAGAAGATTTCCACCGATAAGGATATAGCGGCTACTTCTTCCTACAGTCCTGACTACCGGGCCAATTCCTTCTGGAAGATACTCAGGTGGGATACCGGGGTGACAGAAAGCGGCTCCTCGGGTGGTCCGCTGTTTGACCAGAACAATTTTTTGGTGGGTACCCTGACAGGTGGTTCTGCCACCTGCTCTTTGCCCACCAATGATTTTTTCTCCAAGCTTGCCCTTACCTGGGACACCCGCAAGGAGACAACCAAACAATTAAAGGCATGGCTGGATCCTTCGGGTACCAATGTCACGACACTGGCAGGACGATATCTTTATGAACAGACACATTTATGCATGCCTGTTACCAACTTCAGGAATGAGGAAACCTATTCACTTAAACGTATACCGAAAGCAGGCGTTGTAAAACAATATTACAGTGGCACCAATAACTCTGGCTATACCGAATTTGCAGAACAGTACAGCTTTGCCAAAAGTTGTGAGATAGAGGGCATATCGCTGGGTATTGCCATTGCCAAAACCAATGCATCTTTTACCACTTCTATGCTTAGTGTGAATGTTTATGAAGGGACCAATATGCCCGGAAAGCTCGTCTATACGCAGGATTTCGACCTGAAGAAGTTCTATCCCGATGCCATGAATTACCTGGCTTTTACAGTCCCGGTAAGCACTTCAGGCAATTTCTTTATCAGTTATGGTATCAGTAAGCTGCATCCGGGCGATACACTGGCGGTGTATATGGCCGACCGCACCAATGGTGCCCTTAACAGCTACTTTTTGAAGAACGCCACAGGATGGGCGACTTACAACACACAAAACACTGCCGGCAACGGATCGGCTTTGCTTGCAGAACTGATAGCCTGCAATGTGGATACCCCCACCAAGATTGACAGCTTCGACAATGAAAAGGCAGCCTGGTTCTACCCCAATCCCGTGAAAGGCAATATCTTGCTGTCGGTGATTACCAAAGAGTATATCGATACCTATGAGAAGGTGGAAGTGTTTGATTTATTGGGCAAGGAACAAAATATTCCAGTGTCTTTTAAAAGTGCTAAACAACTGTTGCTGAACTTCTCAGGCAAGCGCCCTGGTATTTATTTTGTACATATCAAAGCAGGATACCGGACAATAGTAGGTAAAATAGCATATATCCGTTAATTTTGCAGCTTTCGTTTCAACCCATGAAGAACCTTCAGCCTCTTTTAATCTGTATCCTGACAATAGTTCTGTTTTCCTGCGGGAAAGCTCCGCAAAAGACCGTAAAGATTGATGCCAACCATTACGCGCAGGGCTTTCACCTGGTTAAGATGGGGGAGATTACCCGTGCCGATGTGTTCAACCCATGGGAAAATGCCCGTAACTTCACCTATTCCTATTACCTGGTACCCAAAGGCATAGAAGTGCCTGATTCACTGTCAGGAAAACAGATCATCCGCACCCCTGTAGAGAAGGTGGTGGTCCTGTCGACCACCCATATCGGGTTTATCGATAAGCTGGGTGCTGCCAATACGGTGATTGGGGTGTCGGGTAAGGATTTTATCACCAATCCCATTGTCAGAAAAGGCATTGACGAAGGCCGCGTTAAGGATGTAGGCTACGATCAGAACCTTAACTATGAACTTTTGCTGCAGATGAAGCCCGACCTGGTAATGGCCTATGGCATCGGCTCGGATGTGGCTGCCCACCTCTCGAAGATGAAAGATCTGAATATCCCCGTGGTCATCAATGCCGAATACCTTGAAGAGACGCCTCTTGGAAGGGCCGAATGGCTGGTCTTTACCGGCGCCTTTTATCATATGGAAGAAAAGGCACAGCAGCTCTTTGACGGGATAGTGGCACAATATGACAGCCTGAAACAGTCAGTGCCTGTAAAGGCTCAAAAACCCCTTGTTTTGACCGGTTTGCCCTATAAGGACAACTGGTGGGTTCCCGGGGGCAAGTCGTATATGGCCAATATGATTGCAGATGCCGGGGGCGACTACCTTTGGAAGGATAACCCTTCCAGGGAAAGCTTTGTGGTGTCGCTCGAGAATGCCATCGTGAAGGCTACACAGGCCGACCTGTGGATCAATACCGGGCAGACCAACAGCATTAAAGACATACTGGGAAGTGATGAGCGTTTTAAGATCATCCCGGCCCTTCAAAAAGGACAGGTTTACAACGATAACCTGCGCATTAACCCCACGGGAGGCAACGAGGTGTGGGAGACGGCACCTGCCAACCCGCAGTACCTGTTAAGCGACCTGATCCATATCTTTCACCCGGAGCTGGCAACAGGGAATACGTTTCATTATTACCAAAAGCTGAACTGATGCCCTCCAATCCATCCATCACGCGCAATACCCTGCTCTTTGGCATGCTGGCCCTGCTGACAGTGGTGCTGTTCATTCTCGACATCTTCGTGGGCTCCCTGATGATCCCTTTTAGGACGATACTAAACACCCTGATGGGCACAGGCAATGTCAGCCCCGAGATCAGGAGTATCATCATCGACTTCCGGCTGCCTAAAGCATTGGCTGCAGTGATGGCGGGCATGGCTTTGTCGGTCAGCGGATTGCAGATGCAGACCATCTTCCGTAACCCTTTGGCCGGACCCTATGTGCTGGGTATCAGCGCGGGTGCCAGCCTTGGCGTGGCTATCCTGGTGCTGGGCTTCTCATCGGTCTTTACCCTGGGCTTTTTTACCGTTACCGGCTCCTGGGCACTGGTGATCGTGGCATGGCTGGGCTCAGCCCTTGTGCTGTTTCTTATACTGGCAGTTTCGGTACGTATTAAGGATATATTGACCATCCTGATCCTTGGGATGCTCTTTGGCAGTGCTTCCTCGGCTATTGTCAACATACTTCAGTATTTCAGCAATGAATCGGTGCTCAAGTCCTTTGTCATCTGGACCATGGGAAGCCTTGGCAGTGTCACCGCCTCCCAGTTGGAAGTGCTGGTGCCTTCGGTATTGGTTGGCCTGCTGGTCAGCTTTTTCAGCATAAAATCACTCGATGTGATGCTGCTGGGAGAACAGTATGCCCGCAGCATGGGATTAAAGGTCCGAAATGCCCGTTTCCTGGTGTTTACAAGTACCAGCATCCTGGCGGGCAGTATTACTGCTTTTTGCGGTCCTATTGGCTTTATCGGCATCGCGGTGCCCCATATCGGGCGATTGCTGTTTAAGACCGCCCGCCACAAGATACTGCTTCCTTCCAGCTTGCTGATAGGCGCCATTGTGATGCTTTTCAGCGATATCATCTCCCAGATGCCCGGATCTGAAAGCATCCTGCCCATCAACTCGGTAACTGCCCTTGTGGGTATCCCGATGATTATCTGGATCATATTAAAGAACCGTAAATTCTCTTCCGTCTGATGAGCAGCGAACAGGTAAACATATCGGTCAAAAACCTTTCAGTAGGGTATAAGAAAGGCAAGCACTATGTGGCGGTAAAGAAAGACATTCACCTGAACGCGCATTCGGGTGAACTGATCGCACTGGTGGGCAGTAACGGCATCGGTAAGAGTACACTGCTGCGCACCCTGACAGGCTTCCAGAAGGCTTTGGGGGGAGAGATCCTGCTAAACGATCGTAGACTGAGCAGCTTTTCCATCAAGGAGCTGGCCAAGGTGCTGAGTTTTGTTTCCACCGAGGCCATAAGGGTGCAGAATCTGCGTGTATGGGAGCTTTTGTCCATGGGGCGGTATCCATACACCAACCTGATGGGAACCTTGACTGAGCAGGATAATACCATCATCAAAAGGGCCATCGAACAGGTAGGCCTGTCGGGCTATGAAGATCGCATGATTGACCAGATCAGCGACGGTGAGCGGCAACGGGCCATGATTGCCCGCACCCTTGTTCAGGATACCCCTTTGATCATTTTGGATGAGCCTACCGCCTTTCTGGACATACGCAACCGCTATGAGATCATCCATCTGCTGCACGACTTTGTGAAGAATGAGAACAAGACCATCCTGTTCTCCACCCATGACCTGAATATCTCCACCTCTGAGGTAGATAAGATTTGGCTGATGCTTGACGATAAGGTAGTGGAAGGAGCACCTGAGGACCTGATCCTGGCAGGCAATTTTGACCAGATGTTCCACTCCGATAAGGTCTATTTCAACAGTGAGACGGGGGATTTTATGCTGAGAAAAAGTCCCCTTGGAAGCTATACGTTGAAAGGGGGAGAAGGCAGCCTACTGACTTGGACTGATCGTGCCCTGCAGCGAATAGGACTGGTAAGTGAGGAAAGTAATGCCCTGGTAGAGATTGTGGCTCCCGATACAGCAGAAGCAAGAAAGTGGAAAGTCAGCATAGGCCCGGCTGAATATTTTGAATGCGGTTCACTGTATGAGTTGACAGGAGAGCTGGGGAAGAGGCTAAAGAGGGAGGAATAGAAATAGTTTTAATGTTTTAAATTCCATGTATTAATTTTCATGAGCCCTGTACAATACAGTTAATCATTGAACGTCAAATCTTAAATAATTTAATTGTCAAGGGGGTCATTTTATCCCATGACTCCATCATGGGCTAGTATACAACAGGCTTTCAGCCTTAAAATGCTCTGAACATGAGTTATGCTTTTATTGGCGCCTGGTGAAATCCGATCATCTGTCAAGTGCAATGTGCCACGGTAGTGGCAATGTAGTTTAGCCCATGATGAAGTCATGGGGCATGATGATAAATGATTAATGTTGAATGTGGAAGGGTTGCAAATGAAAGGTTCCCAGTTTCGAAGATAATATATAAGTTGAGTTGCTCAATCAAACGGTTGAAATCGACTAAAAGGAATGTATTTAGCCCTTCAGGCTGCTTATCCTGTATGGTTTAATTGTCAATGGGGTCATTTTATCCCATGACTCCCTCATGGGCTAGTATACAACAGGCTTTCAGCCTTAAAATGCCCTGAACATGAGTTATGCTTTTATTGGCGCCTGATGAAATCCGATCATCTGTTAAGTGCAATGTGCCACGGTAGTGGCAACATAGTTTAGCCCATGATGAAGTCATGGGACATGATGATAAATGATTAATGTTGAATGTGGAAGGGTTTCAAATGAAAGGTTCTCAGTTTCGAAGATAATATATAAGTTGAGTTACTCAATCAAATAATTAAAATCGCCTAAAAAGCATGTAGTGGAACTGGTAAGGCAACCATTCAATTGAAAATATTCGTCACTATTAAAGCAACCAATCACACTCATCCTGCATCTTCCCAAAATAAAACCAACCTGCTATGAAGACATTAGGTAATGTGCTATTTTTCTTATTGACAATGGTCACAATGATGGCCTGTGATGAAACCATTGAACCCAAGGACAGTCCATCAGATCTGTTAATGGGTACATGGATTAACCCCACCCCGGTAGATACCTTCTGGCAATATGAGCGTGCCGCCCAATTGGATAATGGGGCCTATGGCTTTTCTTTTAAATCCAATGATCAGTTTATAGAGCGGAAAAATGAGGGCTGGTGTGGCACTCCTCCCATCACTTTAGTCAATTTTGAGGGAACATGGTCAAAGAAGGATTCGCTGATCACCATTAATGTTGACTATTGGGGAGGCAAGGCTGACTATCAGTGGAAAATAATCTCCCTGGATGATCATCACCTTGTCATCTATAAGGTGAATGAAACTTATGGTTATAATGAGTAATGGGAGCCACCAATAAGATGCTCGTATACCCGCTTAGTGCATCTTTTTTGTATAGCTAATACAGCTATCAGCTATAACCATCTGTTCACATTTCAACTTTAGATTGCAGCTCATGGTGTATCCTTCTGCCTTCCCTGACAATGATATCAATGGTCTCTTCGATATCCTTCTGTGAAGTCCTGAAGTTGACAATGCAGCATCTGAGGCAATACCTCCCGTCAATGACAGCGTTGGAGGTAAACACTTCGCCTCTTGCCTGCAATTCGTTGAGCAGCATTTCATTGAGCTTGTTCAGGTAACCCTCCCGATCGTCAATGTCTGCTATGTTTACCGGCATATACCTGAAGGTGGCAATGCTCAGGTTTTGTGTCATGGCCTGCAGCTCAGGATGGATGTCTGCCAGCTCATACATCATGCGTGAGAGCAGTATATCTTCTCGTATCATCTGCTCATAGCCGCTGCGCCCGGCCTGCTGAAGGGCCATCCATACCTTCAGGGCACGGAAGCCCCGTGAGTTCTGGATGCCGTATTCATAGAAGTTATGGGCCACATATTCATCACGGGAGTCGAAATTGTAATAGACAGGATGAGAGCTGAAAGTATCTGTCAGGTGACGGGAATCCTTTACCAGTGTACAGCCTGCTTCCAGTGGACTGTACAGCCATTTGTGAGGATCGATGGCTATGGAATCGGCTTCTTCGATACCTGCAAACAGGGGCTTCAGCTCCGGGATTACTGCTGCAGGCAGGCCATAGGCGCCATCCACATGAAACCACAGGTCGTAGGTCTTGCACAGTGTCGCGATGGCTTTCAGGTCATCTACCGCCCCGGTGCTCACATCACCTGCAGTACCGATCACCATCAAAGGATGGCAACCACTGCGCAGGTCTTCCTGCAGCGTAGTTTCCAGGGCATTCATATCCATCTTAAAGTCCTGATCGACAGGTATCCATCGGATGGCTTTGGTGCCAAGGCCAAACAGCACCACCGCCTTCTCGATCCAGGTATGGGTGCTCTTAGGGCAGTATATGGTTAGTTTCTGGCTGTCGTTGCAGATGCCCTCCTCCTTGATGGTATGGGGTGCCTTGGCAGTACGGGCAGCCAGGAAAGCAGTAAAATTGGCCATATTGCCCCCGCTGACCAGGATTCCTCCACAGTCGGGCGAGACGCCAATCAGTTCTGCCAGCCATCTTACCGTTTGCTTTTCAATCTCCGTAGCCATTGGGCTCAGGATATTGGCCCCCACATTGGCATTCACCGAAGCGGCCAGCAGATCGGCCAGCGCGCCAATAGGCGCAGGGGATGAAGTGATATATCCAAAAAACCTGGGGTGCCCATTAAAGAGTGAATGGTTAAGCAGCAAGTCTGAGGCCCTTGTAAACAGCTCCTTTGCCGGTGTGCCATGATCTGGCAGCGGATCGTTGCCAAGAATGGCTTCCAGCTCTTTGGACAACTCCCCGGTGGTGACTTTCTTTTCCCTGATGGTATCCAGGAACGCTGCAATGGTATCAATGAGCAGGTAACCTGCTTCCTTAAACTCGTCTTTGCCCATCTCAATGGGGGCTTGCCGTTGGCTTGTCATATGTAAGATGTTTGGTGAAATACTTTCTCCCTCAAGGCATGGTGCCCTGATAGCTAAATTTAAGAATGTTATGCGAGAAAAGAAAAGGGTAGGGGAAATAAACTTTGGGAGAGAGGGGCGATCATGTTAAAAAGATAAAAGGGTGAGGATAGGAAGAAAAGAGGTTAATAATATCCAATAATGAATGATCAATATCCAATATCGAATATCCAATATCGAATTAGAAATTAGAAAGTACAGAATGGGCTATCTCACAAGAATCTTTAGAAACCTCATTTTTGGAAGGCTACCTCAGTGGAATAGCTATAATAGCAGAAGACAAAACCTCATTAGATCATAAAACAAAACAATGGATTGAGGTTGGTAGTATAGGTTGTTTTGTTTAACCCCTGATGTTTGAGATAGAGTTTAATTTAGGTAAGATGAAATATTATTATTTTATAGTTGGGAAGCATCCCTTGCTATGTCTAAGGATGAATAATTAATAAGAGACACATCATAATCAGCCAACAGCTCAGAGAAAGTCAATTTAGTCATACCGGCTAATTCAGCAGCCTGTCCAAGTGATAGTTTGCCTGCCTCAAACAGTTTGGCTGCCAAAAACCTTTTGGTCTCATTTTCACTGATATCAATATTGTCAGGTATCTGTAATACTATCTTTTTCATGAATCAAAGCTATGGAAATTTTTCTAATTTATACAAACAAAGAAAAGTCGTATTTGTAAAATTTGTTAATGAAAGATCTTAGTGATCTTTGTGTTTAAACTTTTTTTTACCACAAGGAACACCAGGAAAATAAAATATCGCATCATGTAGCCAATGTGCTTTCAATAACTATTCCTTAACGATACCTATTTATCTGCCTTTTTTCATTCCATCGCTGCATTTTCTTCGCTACTTTTGAGCTACCAAATAAATACTACCATGATCTCAACCAAAGCTCAGAATATCTCACCCTTTATCGTGATGGAAGTGCTCGAAAGGGCTTCTATTCTTGAAAAGCAAGGCCATAATGTCATTCATCTTGAAGTAGGGGAACCTGACTTTGATGTTCCTTCCTGTATCCTGGATGCCTCGGAAGCGGCCATGAAAGAGGGGAGGACCCATTATACCCACTCTCTGGGTGATCCTGAGCTTAGGCAGGAAATCTGCAACCATTACCTGAAACATTACGGGGTAACGGTCTCTCCCGATCAGGTATTGGTTACCTCGGGTACTTCACCTGCCATTCTGCTGGTCCTTTCAGTGCTTTGCGAGCCCGAGGATGAGATCATCTGCTCCAATCCGGGCTATGCCTGCTATCCCAATTTCATCTCCTTTACGGGTGCGAAAATGGTAAAGGTGCCTGTTTATGAAGAAGATGGATTTCAATACCGGCCCGAGAATATCTGTGCTGCCATCACCGACCGTACCAAGGGGATACTGATTAACAGTCCGATGAACCCTACAGGCAACCTTTTATCTGAGGAAACGCTTGAGTCCATCGCTAAATTTAGCCCTACCATTATTTCCGATGAGATCTACCACGGGCTGGTCTATGAAGGCCGGGCCCATTCCATCCTGGAGTATACCAGGAATGCTTTTGTGCTGAACGGCTTTTCCAAGCTGTATGCCATGACAGGCCTTCGTCTTGGCTATGTCATCGCCCCGGAGGAGTATGTAAGGCCCATGCAGAAGCTGCAGCAGAACCTTTTTATCTGTGCCGGGTCTGTAGCCCAGCGTGCCGGCATTGCAGCCCTTCGTGGCGCCGATGCCGATGTGGAGCATATGAAAAATATCTACAATGAGCGCCGCAAATACATGATTACTCGCCTGCGTGAACTGGGCTTCCGCATCACGGTAGAGCCTACCGGGGCTTTCTATGTCTTCGTGGATGCCCGTCACCTTTCCAGCGACTCCTACAAACTGGCCTTCGACATCCTGGAGAAAGCCCATCTAGGGGTTACCCCCGGCATCGACTTTGGCGATAACGCCGAAGGCTACCTGCGCTTTTCCTATGCCAACTCTCTGGAAAATATCATTGAAGGACTGAACCGACTGGAGAAATATATCAAGGAATACGATAAATAAGGAATAATAAATAAGAAACAAGAAATAAGGAAGTATCTCATCCCTGAGCAGTACTTTCTTATTCCTTATTCCTTGTTTGATATTTCTTATTTTTTCTTTTTCTACCCATTAGAACTTTCCCCAGTGTAACATTTCCGACAGCTCT
>DATGYU010000422.1:0-10035 GCA_035297625.1 Prolixibacteraceae bacterium | reverse complement strand
GTTATCAGGATTGGTAATTTCAGTGATCAGGAAAGACTTTAAGATTCAATTGATTCATAAAGGATGGTCAAAGACACAAGGAAAATCAAAGTCAAAAAGAATCATGTGGGCATTTTTTGGAGGGTTCATCATGCTCATCGGAGCTCGTATGGCAGGCGGGTGTACCAGCGGCCATGTCATTTCAGGCGGAATGCAAATTGCCGCCAGCAGTCTGTTGTTCGGAGCCTTTGTTTTTGCCGGGTTATTGGTTACCGGGAAGTACTTTTACCGGAGAAGTTAAACGTAACAACTGTTATTAATTGTTGAATGGCAATAGAAGTGGACAGTAATCAGAATTCAGCCCATTAATCCTTCATCCATCAACAGGAAATAATAGCAAATTTCGATATCTTCAGATCACTTTAACTTGTTGGTAATCGTATCTACAAAAAGGAATTAAAATAAGAAAAGATGGTGAGGTTCCTTTCATTTTAACCTTGTCATATAAGATGAAAAACTATCTAAGAGAATATTTATCAGAGTCTCCTCAGATATTAATCAACAATGCATTTTAATCGGTCTTTGATCATTCTTTATGCGGTATTTGTTCGTAAAAATTCGAATGAATGACGAACCAATGGCGCATAAAGGATGATCAAATGGCGGATTTTGTATGCTAATACTTAATATCTAATAATATATATCTTAATATTATTGAGGAATCCTTAATTTGTCAGTTTAAGGTTTAAAGTTCAAAGTTTAAAGTTGATGCTTTAAATTACCATAGTGGTCATTCCACAAGAATCACATCTTCCGTTTTTCTCATCTTCTCACCTTCCCCTTTTCAGGTTCCCTGCCCTGTGCTCATCTCTCCTTGCCTTCCACGCAAAGTTAGATCCTTTTCTTCTTCAAACTGTTCTACTAATTTGTTGTTTTAATCCTCCTAAATAGGTACAAATAAAAGGCCCTCCCATTGTGCGGGAAGGCCTTGTATTGGTTGTTTTAAGGTAAATGTGAATTTATTTATGCTTTCACCTTTATATCATTTTCTGTTTCAGCATCTTCAATATCTTCTATTTTTCCTTTTTTACCCTCGGCATTATAGGCAGCGATGATCAGAACGATAACTACGACAATGGCCACGTACAGCCCGCTGGGGATTGGAGGCGGATCGCCTGCCCCGTAGGAATGCATCCCGGAAAGATAATAGTTTACCCCAAAAAAAGTCATCAGCACAGAACTTAATCCAACAAGGGCAAGGCTGCTGAGCCCTATGACGCTTTTCAATCCAGGTACTTTTCTTAAGTGCAGAATAATGGTATAAACAAGCACAGTCACCAACGCCCAGGTTTCCTTTGGATCCCAGCCCCAGTATCTGCCCCAGGATTCGTTGGCCCATACGCCCCCGATAAACGATCCGATTGTCAGCATTAACAGTCCGACCATCAAGGCCATTTCAATGATATAGGAAACCTCTAAAATGGTAAAACGGATATTCTTTTCATTTTTAGGATTTCTGATAATCATCAGTACCAGGTTCAGCATTCCCAGCAAAGCGCCCATGGCAAGGAAACCATAACTGGCAGTAATAATGGCTACATGCACTATTAACCAGTAGGATTTCAAAACAGGCACCAGGTTGGTAATTTCAGGATTCATCCAGCTCATGCCTGCCACAAAAAGTATGATGGCTGTTAAAACAGTGGTAACTGCCAAGCTGATAGGCGAACGGCGGGCAAAAACAAACCCTGATAGAATAGCGGCCCAACCTACATAGATCATGGTTTCATAACCATTACTCCAGGGGGCATGTCCTGATATGTACCAGCGTATTCCCAATCCGGCCGTGTAAAGCAAAAATGCCAAAAATACCAGTAAGGTTCCTGCTTTTATGTATTTGGAATATTGTGCCTGGGGTTTGAGTATCATCATAAAATGAAAGATCAGCAAAATAAATCCAAGCAAGGCAAATGTCTTGGCTAGTTTTCCAAAGATGTTGAACTGGTTATAGAATATCTCCAGTGAAATCTTTGTTGGAGAAGGCATAATATCAGAACCATAGGTGGTTTGGTATTTTTGGATATATCCAAGATATTCCTGAGGTTTTGACCAGTTACCTGATATAGAGGCCGCATTGTATTCATCGTAATACATCTTCAGGATACTTCCTGCAAAATCAGCTTCTGACTTCTTCATCGTGGAAGGCAGCGTTGAATGGGTCACCCATGTTTTGCGAGGGTCATTGGGTACCGGGAAGATTTTAAGAAAATCACCGTTGAATATCTGGTAGCAAATGTTCAGACGTTCGTCCACATTGATAATTTCCTTGTCAAACTTATTTCTAGATGTTTGTTTCTTGTTATAGGATTGTTGCACCAGATCATTCAACCGATAGTTTCCGCTTTGATCAAACATCTGGCTAAATGAAACAAAATCTGTAGAAACACCCAGTTGTTTCTGTAGTTCTTTATTGTCGACCTTCACCAAGGGTGTATTTTTCCATTTCTCAGGGTTGGCGCTCATATCCAGGAAAAACTCAACGGGCGACATTCCATCCCAATCGCTTTTCTTGGCTATTTTGCGTAAAAGATCAGAGGCCAGGGTATGCACAGGTTCTATACGTCCTTCATGATCCTGGGTGAGTAAACGTCCAAATTCCTTAATGTGATCCTCTTTGGTAATAGTAGCCCCCGCAGCTGAGGTATTCCATCCCGCGCCAAGGGAAAGCATGACAGCCAATAAAAATACCTTGCCGAGTTTTCGTTGTTGCTGAAGTTTGGTGCTCAAACGAATCACTTTCTGGAAACGGCTGCCCGGACTAAAAATGGTAAAGACCATGCCAAGGGCCATCAGAAAATACCCGAAATAAGTAATCATAGTTCCCCAGTAATCCTGATTAACAGAAAGAACAGTACCCTGTTCATCCTTGTCAAATGAAGACTGGAAAAAGCGATAACCGTTATATTTAAGAATGTTGTTCATGAAAATACGGAATGGTTTTTCTACTGAAGTAGTGGGATCTTTCAATACAATTTCACTGGCGTAGGATGAAGGGCTCATGGAACCGGGATAGCGTTCCAATTGAAAATCTTTCAGTTGGATACTAAAAGGCAATTCACGGATAATGGACCCATAGCTTAGGGTAAGGTTAATGCCGTTGATAGTACATGTTGAAGGAGAAAGGATCATTCCGTTGGTCCCAAAAACATTAACCCTACGCGTTTCATTTCCTGAAGTTACTTTAGCAGTAAAGGCATCCACTTCGCCCTGGCTGTTTGGATCGGATACCTGAACTAAAGCAGGCGTCGCCTTGGGAAGGTAATTTTTTAACACAAAACGTGAATTTCCAACAGTATAGAATTGATTAGCAATCACCGGCAGAGCTACATGGGGAGACAGTTTTTCGCCCTGATGTCCCATCATATCGGAAACAACAATTGTATCAGCAGCTATCATGGTCAGGTTCGCTCCGTTTTGATTGAATACAACCGATGCAGAACCTTCTCCGGTGTTAAATCCAACGCTAAAAGATCCAAATTCCTTTTTATCTTTTTCAGCCAACAGCAAATCAAGGCGCTGTGTATTGGGATCACTGTAAATAAGTGAGATAATGGGCGTGCCATTTGCATCCGGAACTAATGTTTCAGTAGCGTAGGGAACAAACAATTCATTTTCAACAGTAACGGACTTGCCGTCGATATCCAATGTTTTTTTGTAACTGTTGCTGGTATTGGGAGTAAATTTAACCTGGGTAGTGCTATTTACTTCTTTGCCGTTGGCATCTGCTTTTACCGTGATATAGGTTGCCTCAGAAATAATCTGATTGCTGGAGGCTCCTTCCCGAATGTGCATGCTGCCTTCAAAACCAAAATAACGTGTTATTCCTGCCCCTATGATAATGACAATAAAGGCAAGATGAAACAACAGGATTGCCCATTTTTTGCGGTTAACAAGCTTATACTTTACTACACTGCCTGCAAGGTTAATCGCGCCAATTAAAAGCAGCAATTCAAACCACCATGCCTGGTAGATTAATGCCTGGGCGGTAGCTGTTCCGTAATCGTTCTCGATAAATGTTGCATAGGCAATGGCAATAGCAAACAGCATTAAAAGTATCACGCTGAATAGCATCGAGAAAAAGAATGAGAATATTTTCTTCATGAATTTCTTTATAAATATCTATAATAATAACTGCGCGCTGAAATTACTAAAATTAAACATACGCTCTCTCTGTCCGGTTTATTTGAACAATTCGATGGTTTCCTTTTTAGGAACCTACAGGTTTTTGCAGGAATAGAAGAGAAGAATTGACCAGGGTAGTTTTTTGCGGGATCAGAGCCCACTATATTTTTCCATGCAAGTGGTTATCAAACACGGGTATTAAAAAAACTCCTTTGCTTTAAAGAAAAGCAAAGGAGCATTTTTAAGAATAAATTACAGCAACAATTTACTTAGTTGTAGGATCGTCATGAGCGATTTTAGCAACCATTTCCTTGTAATTGAAGCCTTTGAAAGTAGGACTTTCAGGGTTGTGGCATTTTTTACATACTTTTTCTTCAGGAATGGTCATTCCCTTAGCGATAGCAGCTTGCTGATCTTTCATGATAGTAGCCGTTTTGTAAAGGCTGCCTGGTCCATGGCATGATTCGCAGGAAACACCTTCTTCAGGAGTAATGCCAGCCAATAAACTTGCATCAACGCTAGAAGCAGTAGAGTGACATTTCAAACATTTTGGGTTTTTAAGCTCATCGCCTTTTAAAACTTTTAATGCATTGGCATGTGGACCTTTTTGCCATTCGGTGAACTGAGCTCCTTTTTCGGCCTTGTTATGGCACATTTTACATTTAGCGGCTCCAACATACTTAGCCGTTTGAGCATTGACAAATGAGATGGAGAATATCACCATTCCCATGAGAAAGATTAATCTTTTCAAATTCATAATTGGGTAGTTTTAGAATTATTTTAATATTCCTGCACTATGTTCATTTAACAGTGATATTCAATCACTTTCAACACAACAAAAATGCATTATTTTTTTATAAAAGACAAAAATCAAGCCATTCCATTCAAAATTAATTTGCTTTTACAACTAATAAAGCTGGGCATGACAAGATGAACAAAGTTCGGTTTTCCATGCATCCTCAATATCCACTGGGTGTTTAAATTCCAGGGGTGCCATTGAATTGGAGTACTGCAAACTATCGGGTGAACCCTGAGCGGTGATCTCATGGCATAAATTACAATCCTTAGAAATAACTTTCCCTTGTTCTGTGGCATGCCGGTCGTTGTGGCACCTAAAACATCCGTCATATTCCAAATGGCCGATGTTATTGGGATACTTTCTCCAATCGGCTTTCATGTATGGAAATATATTATTGGCATACCCATTTTGTATCTCCGCGATTGCCTGGTCAATATCGTTCTTTCTGCTATCCAGTATATCCGCGTAAGTCGATTTGTAAAACTCATTTACCTGGTCTTTTATTGCCTGAAATGCACTGTCTTTGGTTGAATACACCTTGTAAAGGACAGTCATCGAAATTTGCTTTATACCAGGTAAGGTATTTGAGATCTTTCCCGCGTTAATGGACTTGTCTACAAAATTCTGAGGAACATTGTAGTTGTGCGAAGGCCTGTTATGGCAATCCAGGCAATCCATCACCCTTGTTTCCATTGAATCCAGCTTTTGCTGGCTCAACGAATTTTCGCTATCTGTGTAAACAAAACTTTCACCGGTTTTGGTATTGGTATATTTTACCCACGGAATTACCTGCCGGTTTTTGGAATCGGTTTTATATTCTATTTTAACATCCCTGCTGATATGCTGATGGATGCCTCTTTCAAAACCATGAGCTGTGGCCTGTGAACTTGTTTTCATCTGAAGATGGATCACATGTTCTGTATTCGATTCATCGGCCAGGTAGGATTGTAAATTTTTTACCTTCCGGTCATAGAACTTTTCAGGCCAGTGACATTGTTCACATGTTTCCTGTGCAGGCCTCAGGTTGGCAATAGGCGTAGGAATTGGCTGAGGGTATTTTTTTGCCAATACCGAATATACCTGGTACAGCCCTGACATTTTACTTTTCACATACCAGCTTGCACCCGCCCCAACATGGCATTCCACACATGCCACCCTCTCATGGGAAGAACCATGATAAGTGGTGTATTCCGGTTCCATCACCTTGTGGCACAGCTTTCCGCAAAATTCGACAGATTCTGTATAATGAAAGGCTTCATAACTCCCGATAGAGGAGATAATCAAAAGAAATACCGTTCCGAAAATAAATATGACGGAAGCATTTCTTGTGCCTTCATTGTTAAAATTAAGTATAGGCCAGTTCCTGGCCTCACCCGCGGCTTCGGCTTTTCTTGCACTTTTCCGGTTGATTCGCATTCCTATGGGAATTAAAATTAAGCCGGCAATCATAAAGGCAGGAAGTAAAATATAAATAAACAACCCGATATAGGTACCCCCGAAGTCAAAGAACCAGTTCAGAATAAACAATGAAATGATTGTAGCTAAATTAAATACAGCAAGCACTGCCCC
Source organism: Prolixibacteraceae bacterium (assembly GCA_035297625.1). GTDB lineage: Bacteria > Bacteroidota > Bacteroidia > Bacteroidales > Prolixibacteraceae > Aquipluma. The sequence continues at coordinate 3,506 of DATGYU010000422.1, read as the reverse complement.
TGTAATAGAGACCCAATTCTTTATGGATGATGGTAATTTCATACTGATTAAAGTTTAAATGGTACCTCTTACTTTACAAATACCTGTCTTTCAACAGGTATTTGTAATATTATTTATTTAATTTCCAATCAAATCATTCAAAGTTGACAGTTACAAACTCGTATTAAATATAGCTAAAAACACGTCAATGATCAATGAAAAGCCAAAGAATATATGATTAAAATCACCAATATGATTCCGGTGAAAAGGAAGATATATCCAAAGGTTTTTACCACTTTCATCCGTTGGCTTGAAAACTCGGTTTTCTCCACTACATCAGATAATTTACCCGTCTTTTCAAGGTCTTCAAACTCGCGTGGTCTGTCTTCTTTGTATTCATCCACCAATACTTTTCCGGTAAATATTACGGTATCCATCGGGAATGCTTCCGGACGAAGGTGCGTATTAAAGAAATGGATGGTAAAAATAAATCCTACAGCCAGCAAGGCCTCATCACTATGAACGATCTGTGCCACGTTAATTAACCATCCGGGCAAAAAGCGGGTAAATAATTCAGGGAACCATAGTACCAGACCGGTGGACCCGATCACCACTACGCCCCAGAAAACCGCCATATAGTCGAATTTTTCCCAATAAGTCCATCTTCCATAAGAAGGCCTTGGTCCTCTGCCTACAAACCATTTCATGGTAGCCCAGAAATCTTTCAAATCCTGGCCATTAAACATCAGCGAATTTTTACCAAAGATAAAATCCATCATACCAAGCCCTTTTTCCTTTTTCAACTTGAACAAGGAGAAGACATGATAGGTGAAATAACCAAATGTTACAACAGCAGCAATGCGGTGAATGATACCTGCCGTACGTGCCCCTCCTAATAATCCGACCAGGAATTTGGCCCAGTCCATAAAGGCAAACTTCAGCAGCATACCGGTTAAAGCAAGCGTTAAGAAACTTACGATTACAAATATATGGGTAATACTTTGGCTTCTTGTAAACCTTCTCACATACACCTTTTCACCCATTTCCCTGACATGTTTCTTTTTCTTTCTCATGGCATGGATGGATCGTGGCAACCATAAAAGTGTATGTATTCCGAAGAATGCAAAAACACTGATAAGCAATCCGGTCATAGCCCAGAAGGTATAATACAGCCATGGAAATTTAGCTTTATTATTATGGGTAGCATGGGTCAGATACCCGGTAAACCGTTTATTGGCATCGGCATGACATTTCTTACAGGTAGCCACAATGTTTTCCGGGGCAACCGATGAATGGGGATTGGTGGTCTTTAAGATGTTGTGCGCCCCATGACAATCCGAACACCTGGCTGCCTGCATATAACCCAGCTGATACACTTTACCATGATAGGTGTCAAGGTAGGTTTCGGCAAGCTTGGAATGACATTTACCACACTGCAGGGTGATTTCAGACATAAATTTGTCCTTATCCACTTCCGTAATGGTATGAGCCGTATGACAGGTCCCGCAGGTTGGATATTTTATATCCTCACCCGTTTCCCTGTAGGCATGATCACTGTTGATATATTCATTGTAAATCCCCTTGTGACACTTGCCACAGGTAGCAGCCAAATTTGCCGGGTTCACCGAAGACCTTGGATCTTTTTCTTTTAAATTGAAGTGCGTGGTATGACAATCCGTACATACGGCAGCAGACAGCAATCCTTTTTCGCTAAGGCTTCTCCCGTGAACACTGGTTGAATAATCATTAAACGCGTCGATTTCACCCAAATTGGTTCCCATTACAGCTTGCCCACCCTTGCGGTGACATTCACCGCACAGTTTTGGAATCGAGGCCCTGTAAACAGGAGAAGTTTCATCCGCTTTTGGTTTAATCTGATGGGTTCCATGACAGGTGGTACAATAAGGAGCATTTTCATTCTTATTGAAATAGGCCTGACCGTGTCCACTGGCAAAATAAACATCCGCCTCTTTTGCGTGGCAGTTGGAGCAATCAACCCTACCTGCCGTTTCACAAGGCCTTTCAATATGGGCCGTTACATCCGAATGGCATTTAACACAGGTAATGTTTTTATGAGTTGACATGGCCAAATCATTTACATTTACCTTCAGCGACACTACTTTATTGTCGACAATTTTATGAACGTCTTGCTTATCATGACACTTCAAACAGGTATTGTCGGAAATGGTAGCAATAACATTTTTCAATTCCACCTTATGAGGCGGGTGACAGGCCGTACAGGCAGGGATTGCACCTGGTTTTTTCTCCCAAAGTTCCTTGTTGATAATTTTAACATGGACATCTTCAATCCTCGCATGGCATTTCATACAAGTAGAAGCAATATTATTGGGCGCGATACTGGAACTCACATTGGTATGAGGCAGTATCAAATGATTGCCATGACAATCGTTACAGGTTGCCGACACGATCAATCCTTTCTTATAAATACCCTGACCGTGGATACCTTCACTGTAGTTTTCAAGAATATTGTGTTCCGCAATATTGTATGCCCTTGCCACCGGAGCACCCTCCTTATGACAGGAACCACACAATACAGGAATATTCATTTTATAGGTCCTGGATTCTTTTTGATCCGACTTTAAGATATCGTGCGTACCATGACATTCCTTACAGCTGGGGGCATATTTTTGGTTTGCCAAAAAAGCTTTCCCGTGGATACTCCTGTAGAATTTATCCTTTGCATCGGCATGACAACTACCACAATCGACCGGCTTTAAAGTTTCGGGATGCGGAAAATCAGCTACCGCAGCATCCTTGTGACAGGAGATGCAGGTAACATCTTTATGCACTGAATGCTCAAGGGCGTTTTCAGGAATATAACGTGAAGCCTTGCCTGCCTTTTCCGACTTCAACCCCGGATCGTTATGGCAGGAAAAGCAATCATCATTGGACTGCGCCATTACATTACTAATCCCAAAAAATAGCATCAATGCAATAAAAATTATTCTCATGAAATTTATTTTTTTAGGAATGTCAAAAATCAAATATCTCAATACGCTTATCGATAAAAACAGCTTATAATACCCTTTCATAATCTCTCTCTCCTTTTCCTTATATAAGCCTTAAAAATGCACTAATTTATATATGATGCCAGCCAGTTATAATTCCCTTAAAATTGTCTAATGGCGATTTTCCGATTGATGCGACGTACAGGTGAATGATTAAAAAGATGGAAATAAAAAAGCCTAAGGCTGAATGAAATACTGCAGTAAGAAACACACCGCTTACTCCATACAACTCTTCAACAATTATTTCCGGGAATAAAAGGGCAAAACCAGTGATGATAACTCCTGGCAGTACCAGGTACATTACAAAAACATAGATATATTTCTGCAATGGATTAAATTTTCTTTTCTCACTAAGCGGATAGGGAGATTTCATTCCGTGAAACATTCCCCATGCATAATAGTAGGCCTGTTTGACAGGACGTTCAAAAAAACCTTTCAATTTAATAAGGTAAAATCTACCATTACCGCTTACGATGTTGCCAAGAAAAAATCCAAGAT
>DATGYU010000421.1:0-12419 GCA_035297625.1 Prolixibacteraceae bacterium | reverse complement strand
GTATTCATAGTGATCTGTTTGAGTGGCTAAAATTTCCTTCTATAGGCTATCCGGGATTAAAATTAAACAATTACCTTAAGTTTATATTCAATTTCTATCTTTTAATCGTTATACAAACCATTTTCTTTATAGTTGAAAACTTTCGCTAATGATGGCCATTGTAGCAATTATTACTGCGTCAAGGATTTTATAATAAATCCGCTACTGATTTATTACCGAGTGGTTCTGCCAGCCCGATGAGAATTCCTTCGGGTCCGCGGATGTAGCAGAGCCGGTACGCCTCTTCATACTGAACCACTTCGCCCACGAGCTGTGCACCTCGCTTACGGAGCCTGGCAAGCACCTCATCGATGTCCTCCACGGCAAACATGACGCGCAGGTAGCCAAGCGCATTCACCGGGGTTTCCCGGTGATCGGCCACTACAGGCGGGCTAAGAAATTGCGATAGCTCCAGCCGGCTGTTTCCATCAGGGGTAACCATCATGGCAATCTCTACACGCTGGTTGCCCAGTCCGGTGACTCGCCCTGCCCATTCTCCTTCGATCATGGCCTTCCCTTCCAGTGTCAGTCCAAGATCGGTGAAAAAAGAAATGGCTTCATCGAGCGATTCTACTACGATACCAACATTGTCCATTCGCAGTAATTGATTCTTTGTCATAGTCTGATCTTCTTTATGAATATTCATAAACACTAAACAAAGTTTTCTTTCATTAAGTTGATGTCTAAGCATCCTGGGCTTAATATTCCATCTAAACTTTATGCGGCTAGGCGATAGCACAGATTTTAGCACAAAAGTTCAATAGGATTCCTGGTGTTGAACCTTGCCCAAATTTTTCCTGGGAGCACTTCAGCCGTCCTATTGCCAAACCGATGTGGGCGGTAGGCATCTCTTGTTTTCTAATCTCTTGTTCTTAGTGTCCATAACTAACGACTCGTGAAATTTTCCAGCCAGTGGGTGTTTTTTTCCAAATATGAAGGAATTTAAAAGTCCCGCAATTTATTAGTTCTCCCTTCTCCAAACGACAGAATTTATGTAACCCGGTTTGTATCGCTCCATAATCTTTAATCGGATAAACTTCTACGCTTTCTTTCAGAAGAACCCTTCTGGTATATCCATAATTGGTTGCCACCCGCTGAAAGTTTTCCATTGTTTTCGCATATCCATCCAGTCCTCCCGCATCATGATAAAATTCAAGATCTTCTGTAAACAAAGCTTTCATCTTATCTATTTCTCCCTTATTAGCAGCATCAAAAACGATACTGTCCATTCGCATAATCGTGTCATATAACGCTTGAGATACCGGTATGTAAGGCTTCGGGTTGTCTGAGGCTATATGCTTCGTCGCAGAGCATGATATCACGAACATTCCTATTGTTAGAATTAGTGAAATGGGCGAAATTATATTTTTCATTTCTTTTGTTTATTATGGAAATATTGAAAGATACTTACAGCCAACTTTATGCATATGTTTTTTTTGGGATTTTGGAGCAGTTCTTTATTCCCTGTAACAAATGTGGGTTGGAACAAGAACCTTGAATTTGGTGACTCAACCCCAATAAAAAAATATGCACTGTTAGCGGTTCTTTGTTTTTATTAATTATATCCTTTTGTCTAATTCCTTCTTTTTCCACATCTCCTGAACGATTTCAATAATCTCAGCTGGCAATTCACCCAATTTTATTGTCTGCCATTCCTTTTCCTTTTCCATGTCCTTTTTGGCAAGCTTTATCGCTTTAAGCGCATAAAATGCCCCGCCAAGAGAATGATCGGCCATATGAGCTGTTGCAACGGTTTGTCCAACAGAACGGGCTACTGCCTTATAAACAGGACTTTCCACCTGCCTTGCCACCATATGAGCGCCCAATGAAGCCTTCATCGCAACTCCGGTTGGTACGATATCATTCTCCCACTGTTTAGCTACATCCAAAGCATAAAACAGTCGTTTATCTATCTCATTGTCAATAAGAAATAATACATGTTCAGAACATTCGATCGCCCATTTAATTAACCTGCGATGATTATCTTTCGTAAGCGGTCCGCCACGATGCTCTGCAATAAATGGATACCGTGCAGATTGTTTTGCCGTCTTTCTTAGATTTTCTATATGCATCTTAATGTCCATTTTTCAATCATGGATCGGTTTCATTTTATAATGGACGCCAATGGTTTCAGCCAGCCCGAGGCCGGCAGATCAACTTGGCTTAGGCACAGGTTATTGATAAAAATACCTTATATCCGGGATGGAAAAATCTCCCGAGACATCATACCTGCCTGTCCCACCACAACATTCTTTCCATGTGGTATGAAAAGTTCCATTAAGCCGGTTGTTTCCAATGTAGGTTATTTCAAAATAAGATTCAGATGTATTGGTGCCCAGGTACATGTTTTTAGTAGTTGAATCAGAAGTATTCACTGGAATGAAATAATGGATATTTGCTCCGGCAACATGTCTCCATGGATCGGAAAAAAAGTAATTTGCATAACACATATTAAAAGTAGAATCGACATTGGTATTAAAGTAAAAGGCTATTTCCAACTCCTCTGAAGTTGCTGCATCACTAAATATTACTCCTTGAATTGACATTCCAAGTCCAACATCTGATGGGTTATACCAGGATGTCATGTTTTGATTCATTTCGGAAAATGTCAACTCCTTCTTTTCTGAGGTGTTTAAATTACTGAAATCGACATGAATATAATAGCTTCCACTGTATGGAGGTTTGGTGTCAGGTAAAATTAAATTTTTAATATACGGTTCCAAAACAACTGTTTCTGGTGCTACTGGTTCATTTTCATCCTTATTGCATCCGAAGATCATAATTACCAAACACACGATAAGCAGATACTTTTTCATGACATTCAAAAATAAGTTTTATTGATATGATTAATCTTTTAAAAAGTGCTGTGAATTACAATTTTTAATTTTCTCTAACGCTCGCAATAGGTACAAAAAGTGATTGCGAAGAATATCCCATCAAGATACAGTGATAAGGGTGATGAGCTTAGCATAAGATAAATCCCCTTTTGGGCTATTTGGCACTGTTGCCACTGATTATCATTCTTGTGTTTTTAAGTTTATTAACCGAATGGTTTTATCATCAACATGTACAAAAGTCCCAATAAGGCCTATTTGGTTATTTATTTTTTCTTCCAGGGAATCATACAAGTTACTGCAATCAATTTCGGTTTTTCCCATTAGGGAATATTTTGAATTTTCCTTAATAACCAATGATCTAAATGCATCAGGGTATTTAATGGTCAATTCTATATCAAATGTTGTCTCCTGAGGCACTTTGGTTTTTGATATAACCCGTATTAAAGAATATTCCTCATTAGGTGCATCAATATAAGGATTTTCAATATGTTTCTTCAGAACTTCTATTTCATATACATACCCTAGTTCATAATCAAATCCAGATAAACTATTGTAAAATTCATACCATTTGTCTTTTCCAATTTCATCGCCCTTTTGAACAAAAAATGCCAATCCAGTAAATATATCATAAGCAATTACGGGTTGTTGATAATGGTTAACCCGCATTCTGACTCTTTCACCATTATCATCCTTTTTACATGAAATGATGCCTATCGAAATAATTGCCAAAATGATTAAAAATGTCTTGTTCATGGGATAAAATTTAAGGTTATTCAAAGTCTACAAATGAATAATAAGATTGAGCCGTTCGTTTTTGTAATTATTGATAATGTTTCTGTATCCGAAACCCCATTGCGGTTGTATCCATAGTATCAACCTTCCCATGGGATTTTTATACATTGTTCCAAAGTTATCTTTTTCAGCATTCCTTTCCAACCTTTTTTACAAAATATTCAGCTTGTTTATATCGTTTCTTAATTGAGGAAAGGATTTTAACACGCTCAGCAGGTGAACCATTAGCCCTTTCACTCTAAACCAACTTCCTTACAAAATATTTTCATAATCTTTTCGTTAGTTTATGTAACAATGTCCTTTAACTTATCGTAATTCTGTTTAATAATTTACCTACATGCTCAATACAAACTCAATATACGGTCAATACCCGCTCTTGAGCTAATGGGTACATACTAGGTACATACTGGGTAGATACTGGGTACATACTGGGTTCTGGAACCCAGTATGTACCCAGTATCTACCCAGTATCAACCCCTTTGGTCTTAAGCGGGTATTGAGCAAATATTGACCATATATTGAGCAGCTGGAAATGGTTAACACAACTTTAAAATACCTGTTATGGCAAAAGTAAAAGAAGGAGCCAGCTCTGATCTTTCAGGAAAGGCAGACGGGCGGGTGTACGTACAGTTTAAGGGAGGGGTCTATACCCGCAGACTTCCAAAATGGAATAAGGATTCCTGGACCCCGGGGATGCTGCAAAACCTGGAAAGGTTTAAAAGCATCAACGCTTTTTGCGCCCTGTTTAAAGATTCCCTGATTCCACAGATCTGGAACGGGTTGGACCCGAGAATGAGCGGCTATGCCCTGTTTTTAAAAACCAACAAGGAAGCGTTCGGTCCGGATGGTAGTCTTTTGAATGCAAAGAAAATAAGGCTTTCCATCGGCAATCTTTCCTTTCCCGAAGGCTTTGAAGCCCGAAGGTCGGATATGGATGAAAACAGAATTGAAGTCAAATGGCCCAAGCAGATGCATGTGGGAGGAATTCACCTGTTTGACGAACTGATGGTCATCAGTTGCGTGGATGGCCAGTATTCCGAAATTACCCCAACAGGCATAGTGAGAAATGATCTGGGAGGCACGTTTTCACTGTCTTCATCCCCCATGCCCCCTGCACAGGGCCCCGTGCATCTTTACCTGTTCTTTGCCTCCCCTAACCACAGGGACTATTCGGAGAGCGAGTGCTTTGAAGTGTAAAAGGGAGGTAAGTTTGTTAACGCTGTCAGGTCTAAGGACGCTGACAGGTTTGGCGGTTCGGTCATTGTAGCTTTGAATAAAATAAAGCCGCTGTTTGGAAATGTATAACATTTGACTGGTTTAGCAGCCGATGCAATGCGGAGACCTGTCAGCGTCGGGAAACTGGACAGCGTCAAGATAGAAACGAAACATTTACTAAAAAATGTGCGATGAATGAAGAAGAATTACTGGCCGGCAAGTTTTATCACATCTATAATTGTGGCATCAACGGGGAAAATCTTTTTCGTGAGAGTGAGAACTACACTTATTTTCTTGGATTGGTGGATAAGTTCATCGAACCTGTGGCAGAACTTTATGCCTGGGTATTGATGCCCAATCATTTTCATCTTTTGATCAGGATAAAAGAAAATGTGAAATATAAATATTCATTGGCTGACATTAATTCAAACAGCCCGGAATGGGAGGATTTACATAAATGGGAAACAATTGATTTGTCAGAGTCTCCAATACCTGGAATGGACAATAAGATCCCCAAGCCACATCTTCATTTTTCACATTTATTCAACGCATATTGTAAGTATTATAACAAGCGATATACACGTCATGGAGGATTGTTTGAACGTCGCTTTAAGCGTAAGATCATTAATGATGAACGTTACTTTAAACGTATGATTCTTTACATTCATAACAATCCAGTACATCATGGATTCTGTTCTCATCCCCTGGAATATTCGTGGACAAGTTACTTGACCTGTATATCCATAAAGCCCACCAAGTTGCATCGTGAGGTGGTATTAGGCTGGTTTGACAGTCATGCAGAATTTAAGCTTCTGCATAACGATAAAGTGGATGTCGAAAAGATGGATAAATGGCTGGAGACAAGAAATGAAAATAATTTTTAATGGTCATGTTAAGGTAACGCTGTCAGGTCTCACGACGCTGACAGGTTCTGCGGTTCGGTCATTGTAGCTTTGAACAAAATGAAGTCGCTGTTTGGAAATGTATAACATTTGACTGGTTTAGCAGCCGATGCAATGCGGGGACCTGTCAGCGTCGACAGACCTGACAGCGTCAAGGGAAAAAGAGTGACTTTTGTTAAATAAACTTTTTGTGAATATTAATGTCAGGTCTCAAGATGCTGATAGGTTTAGCAGCCCGAAACGTTACAACTTTGGATAAATGAACCAGATGTTTGGAAATGGATATCATTAGCAGCCGATGCAATGCGGGGACCTGTCAGCGTCGACAGACCAGTCAGCGTCAAAAAAATATTTAATTACTAACTTTTAAACAAGCATAAATCATGGCAACCAATGAAAAAGGTATTTTGGGTGGTTTTTCCGGCAAGGTCGGAACAGTGATCGGGGGTAGCTGGAACGGGGTGGACTACATGCGCGGGATAGCAAGTGAAATTTCCAATCCGCAAACAGAAAAGCAACAGAACCAGCGGGCAAAAGTGGCCACGATGGTCAGGTTTCTGCGCCCGATGACAAATATATTGCGTGTAGGATTTAAAAAGCAGGCGGTAAAGATGTCGGCTTTCAATGCCGCCACTTCTTACAACCTTTCCCATGCCATCAACGGTTTTTATCCCGACTTTGAGATTGATTATTCAAAGGTGATGGTCAGTCAGGGTAAACTACCCGGGGCGATCAATCCGCAGGTAAGCTGCCCGGCCGGCGGCAAGATGAAGTTTACGTGGCAGGACAACTCCTCGGAAAAGGGTGCCATGCCCGATGACAGGGCCCTTTTGGTGGTTTATGACCAAGAAAATGGAAAGGTTATCACCGAGATGAAAGGCAACTTGCGTGCGTCGCAAAGCCAGGTAATTACCCTTCCCTCCAGCTTTGAAGGAGCAGAAGTACACTGTTACATTGCCTTTCAAAATGCCAACCAGACGGTGATATCCGACAGTCGCTATGCGGGTGAGATAGTGGTAAAGTAGGTCTTACTAAAGGGTCAATCTGGAGTCTTTTCCGGAATAATAGTCAAAAGTTGGAAACTGAATGTATGAAGAAAATTAGTAAATTTGTAGGTGGAAACATTAGAGAAATACAGTATCGGCATAGAGATTGATAAACTGACAAATAGTATAGTAAATTCAATATCTGGAGATAGTTTTTCAACAGATGTGTTGCCTGTTGAAAAAAGTGATTTGAAAAATGTTACTAAAGGAAAAGGTTGGTTATTCGATTGGAATTCGGAATTCAAATTAACCGACCGAATGCTTTACAAATTAACAATTAAGGATAATCCTAAGATTATTCAAGGAATGATAAGTATCAGTGATAATAAAGACCATTATTATTTGTACCTGATTGAAAGCGCTCCGTTTAATCTTGGAAAACATAAACTTTACCAAGGAGCTCCTGGCAACTTATTTGCCTTCGCGTGTAAGATTTCCTGGGAAAAAGGTTACGATGGATTCGTATCGTTTACCTCCAAGACCAAATTAATCGAGCATTATGAAAAAACTATTGGGGCAATACATGTGGGAGGACATAAAATGGTGATCTTTCCTGATTCTGCTCTAAAATTAATTAAAAGATATTATAATCCATAACTTATGGGATACATAAAAGAACCAGAAGGCATTGATTTCTTTATAGATTCAAAACCATTGACTGAGAAGGACAAAAGAGAAATTAGCGAGATAATTGCCCATTATAAATCGACTGGACGTAAGAAAAAACTAACCACTTATACAAAAAAAGTGATTTCTAAGAAAAATTCTTCCGTCAGTGAAAAGACGTAACAGAACTGTTGTAGAGGAAGTGCAGTGCAATAGTCCTTTCAAAATGCCAACCAGACGATTGTCTCCGATAGCCGCTATGCGGGCAGGCTGGTGGTGTAAAAATTCGTATATTTGATAGATGGCCCATCGGGTAGCTTTTTAGAAAGAATAAGTTCCGGATTTATTGATCCTGAACAGGAAACAGACGCAGGCTCCGGGGGGCTGTATCGCCTATTGTTCATTCATAAAATACCTGCATCTATGAAAACAGTTAAACATTATTTTTTGCTGTTATCCATCGGTTTGCTTGTAATGGCTGATGGAGCCAACCATGAACTACACGCACAGGCAAAGGCTACCACACAGGATACCCAATTGGATAAACAGGTCAAAGAATTCTTAAATGAGCGCAAGGGCACCTGGCGGGATATGAATGTGCCCGAATCGGACGGGCAGCTGCTGTATGACCTCATCGTTAAAAACGGGTATAAAAAGGCCGTGGAGATTGGCACTTCAACAGGCCATTCAGGCATCTGGATCGCGTGGGCGCTCAGCAAAACCGGGGGTAAGCTGATCACTATCGATATTGATAAGGACCGGCAAAAGGAAGCGGTGGAGAATTTTAAAAAGGCAGGGCTTTCTGAATACATCGATGTCCGCCTGGGCGATGCCCATGAACTGGTGCCAGAGCTCAAGGGACAATTTGATTTTGTCTTTTCGGATGCCGACAAGAGCTGGTACATCAATTATTTCAAGGACATGGACCCCAAGCTGGTAGTGGGCGGATGTTATGTCACCCACAATGTTGGCAGGAACAATAACTATGATTTTTATGAATATGTAAGCAAGCTTCCCAACTACAGAACCACATTAGACAGTAAAGGGGCCGGAGTGGCCATCAGCTATAAAACCGGACAATAAACTTCTGTGATGAATACCCCGGCAGATCGAAACCTTGGGCAACAGATAGGCCTGTTTCCGGCCTCCAATATTGTCATTGCCAATATGATCGGGGCCGGCATTTTTACCACTTCGGGCTTGCTGATGTCAGGGCTTGCCAATCCATGGCTTTTGATGGCACTTTGGATTTTGGGCGGAGTGATTGCCTTATGCGGGGCCCTTTCCTATGCAGAACTGGGGGCTGCCATGCCACAGGCCGGGGGTGAATATATCTTTCTTTCGCGATTGTACAGTCCCCTGTTTGGCTTTCTAAGCGGATGGGTATCTTTCGTGGCAGGCTTTTCAGCACCCATTGCCGCCTCGGCGATCGGTTTTAGTGAATACCTTTTCAGGGCTTTTCCCATGTTGGGGCAAACAGGTCCGCAGGAATTTGCAAAGGGTGACTACCTGAAAAAACTACTGGCCATAGGGGTTATCGTGCTTTTTACCTTTATTCATCTTCGGGGACTTAAATTTGGTACCAGGATCCAAAATTACCTTACCCTCTTAAAAGTGTTGTTAATAGCAGGGCTTATCACCTCAGGCCTGTTGTGGGGAAATGGCAACTGGACGCATTTTTCAATGGGGCAACCGGTAGACTTTACTTTTGGCAGCATGAAGACCATGGGCCTTTCGCTGATGTGGATCATGTTTGCCTACAGCGGATGGAACGCCTCGACCTATATCGGCTCGGAAATCAGGAATCCCCAAAGGAACATTCCCCGATCGCTATTAATGGGCACCGCCATGGTGATGATCCTGTACGTGGGACTCAACATTGTGTTTGTTTACGCACTTCCGCCTGATGCCATGAAAGGGGTGATTTCAATCGGCGGGCTTACGGTAAAGAACCTGTTTGGCAGTGCCATGGAATTGGCCTTTTCGCTCATGATCGCCTTTGCCCTTTTCTCCTCCTTAAGCGCTTTTATCATTATCGGGCCAAGGGTGTATTATTCGATGGCCCGTGACGGGTATTTTTTTAAGTTTGCCGCAAGGGTACATCCCAAATACCAGGTTCCATCAGCCGCCATTGTCCTTCAGGCGATACTGGCCATTATAATGGTACTCTCGGGAACCTTTGACCAGATACTCACCTATATGGGCTTTTCTCTGGGAATATTTCCCATGTTGGCCGTAGCCGGGGTCTTTAAGCTAAGGGCTAAGGGAGGCAATCTGCAGATGCTTAAGGGATTTCCGCTGCACCTATACTTTTATATGATTTTCGCCCTGGTGATTCTTTTGTTCTCTTACCTTGAGCGGCCCATAGAATCTTCCATTGCTTTACTGACGGCCCTTACAGGAATTCCTTTCTTTTATTATTTCAAAAAACAAAATCACCTGTAATGTTTTCACCGGTTGTTCATACCAATTATTCATTGTTATTGATCTAAAAAAATGATGAGATTGAAAACACCAATATTCATAACTTTGTCTTTTATCATTCAGGAATAGTTAAACAAATAAATATTATCAGATGCAATCACACGAAATTGATTACAAGATCATAGGTAATGATGTTCAGTTGGTAGAAATTGAACTTGATTCAGGAGAAACAGTCATTGCCGAGGCCGGCGCGATGCTTTACATGGAAGACGGCATCAGCTTTGAATCCAGGATGGGTGACGGGTCCAACCCAAGAGCCGGTTTTTTTGACAAGGTGCTGGCCGCAGGATCACGCCTGATCACGGGCGAGTCATTGTTTATCACCCATTTTACCAACCAGGGCTGGGGTAAGAAACATGTGGCCTTCTCGGCTCCTTATCCCGGAACCATCATCCCTGTTGAACTGCCACAGCATGGCGGAACGCTGATTGTACAAAAGGATGCTTTTTTGTGCGCCGCCCTGGGCACGAAGATCTCCATGCGCTTTAACCGTAAGTTGGGTGCCGGCTTCTTTGGTGGAGAAGGCTTTATTTTGCAGACCTTGCAGGGGGATGGAAGAGCTTTTATCCATGCCGGGGGAACGGTCATTGAGCGCAAGTTGAACAATGAAGTGCTCAGAGTGGATACCGGCTGCGTAGTGGCTTTTGAAGAATCCATTGATTTTGATATCCAGCAGGCAGGCGGATTGCGCTCGATGGTCTTTGGCGGTGAAGGATTGTTTTTGGCCACCCTTCGGGGAACCGGCAGCGTGTGGTTGCAGTCCATGCCAATCAGAAAACTGGTGGCCCAGCTAAGCACTTTTGGCCCCAACAGCCGCAAGGAGGCCAGCGGAGGCCTGTTGAATAACATCTTTGAATAAATCAAATCATATAAAGCCACAGAAGAGGTTGTCTAAAAAGCAAAAAATTAACACGAAGACACTAAGGCACGAAAGAAACGATTATTGATAATTAATTCTTTGTGCCTTCGTGCCATTTGTGTTTAAAATTGGTTATCCGACTTTTTGGAAACCCTCTTTATTCTTTTCATAAAAGCAGGTTTCTATACTGCAATAACAAAAGCCTGAGCCTACTTCTCTACATTCCACAGGCAAAGATTTAAAGTTCCTCTTTATTTTCCCTACAATACTAAACATATGCCATAGAACGTGTGTTATTATTATCCATTAAATAAAAGACATTTTTGTCTTATTTGAAATTAATCCTTAATTTTGCACCGTAATTTTGAAAGCCATGATGAATTTGATCAAGCATGATATTAAGATTGATGAGAGTTTTTACAAGCTGGAAGGTATCAGGCAATTGACCGGGGAAACTTTCTCTCTTAAGTTACCCAAGGCCCGTTTTAAATTCAGGGCCGGGCAACACATATCATTGGGCATAAAAGGCGACTACCAGAGCAGGGAATATTCGATATACAGCAGTGAGAATGATGCCAACCTGGAAATATTGGTCAAAGAGGTTGAAAACGGCTATTTCACCCCTAAACTGCGTCATTTGAAAGCAGGCGATATACTGGAAGTACACGGTCCTTTCGGCAATTTTGGATTAAAGAAAGAAGATGCGGCTACAGGCAAGTTTGTCTTTATCGCCAGCGGCACGGGCATTGCCCCCTTCAGGAGCATGGTACGTACCTACCCGGATCTGGATTATCAGCTCTTCCACGGGGTGCGTTATGCCAATGAAGCGTACGACCGCCAGGAATATGCGCCCGAGCGTTATGTGCTTTGCACCAGCCGTGACCCCAAAGGCACCTTTCAGGGAAGGGTTACAGGTTACCTGCAAGGCTGTACCTTTGCTCCTGAAACCCAGTTTTACCTTTGCGGCAACAGCGACATGATCTTTGATGCCCTTGACATCCTGAAAGAGAAAGGCTTCGAGCGGGAACACATCCACTGCGAAGTATACTTTTAAGTTTAAAGTTTCAGGTTCAAAGTTTCAAGTTTTAAGGCCTACCAGCTATCGTCTAAAATCTAAAGTCTTTCATCTAACATCAATTATCATGAAGTATCACCTTATAACATTGGGTTGCCAGATGAACCTTTCGGACAGTGAGCGGGTTAGCGCGGTGCTTGAGAGCATGGGTTACGTGAAGACCGATAAGGAAGAAGAGGCCAATTTGCTGGGCATACTGGCCTGTTCGGTTAGGCAAAAGCCCATTGACAAGGTGTACAATAAAATAGCCCAGTGGAACAAATGGAAAAACAAGCGCAACCTGATCACCTTTGTCTCGGGATGTCTGTTGCCTGCCGATAAGGAGAAGTTTTTAAAATCCTTTGATCTGATCTTCCAGATGAGCGAACTGGCACAACTGCCCGAGATGATACGGGAATATGGGGTAGTCACCCCTGCTGCCCTGAATTCACAAGGGCCGGTGATGCCCAAAAATGAGCATATTACCCAGATGTGGCATATCCAACCCAAATACCAGTCCACTTACGAGGCTTTTGTGCCCATACAGAACGGATGCGATAAGTTCTGCACCTTTTGTGCTGTACC
>DATGYU010000420.1:0-16170 GCA_035297625.1 Prolixibacteraceae bacterium | reverse complement strand
AAGATAAGTCGATCATCAGCGAACTGTTGGTTGAAGCTGAAGAATTTTTGGAAACAGAACTGGAAAGCCAGGATAATTATTTTGAAGACGGGGAGGACGATAAGTAATGACACCCAAGAAAAGACTCACCCGATCAAACGACAAAATGATTGCAGGAGTTTTAGCCGGTATAGCCAATTATTTTGACATGGACCCTACCGTCGTGCGTATTTTATACGTCGTTTTATCAATTGCAAGTGTAGGGTTCCCGGGCATCATCGTTTACCTTATCATGTGGGCAATTATGCCTCTTGAACAGCCTTCTCAATTTTGAGCTACCTGTTTGAGGCTTAACTGTATTCGCTTTCTTGGTAAATCGAGTTCAATCACCTTGACGCGCACATACTGATGCAGCTTCACAATCTCGTTGGGATCACTAATAAACCGGTCGGCCATCTGTGAAACGTGTATCAGGCCATCCTGTTTTACGCCCACATCAACAAATGCACCGAATTTGGTAATGTTGGTAACAATACCCGGCAGTACCATTCCCACCTGGATATCTTCCATTTTATAGATGTTAGGGTCAAATTCAAACACCTTGATTCCCTGCCGTGGATCTATTCCCGGTTTTGCCAGTTCCCGCCTGATATCTTCAAGCGTTGGCATCCCTGTTTTCGGGGTGATATATTTTGTAAGGTCGATTTTCTTTTGCAATTCTTCGTTAGCTATTAATTCCTGCAAGCTGCATTTTAAATCCTTGGCCATCTTTTCTACCACATGATAGGATTCCGGATGTACGGCCGTTCTGTCCAGCGGATTTACAGCATCGGGAATTCTCAGAAAGCCTGCGGATTGCTCATACGCTTTTGCTCCCATTCTGGGCACTTTAAGCAATTCGGACCTTGAGGCAAAAGGCCCGTTCTCGCGGCGATAATCCACGATATTCTGTGCCAGCAGCGGTCCAAGACCTGAAATATAAGTCAGCAGATGCCTGGATGCGGTATTCACATTGACCCCGATTAAATTCACACTTGATTCAACAACCGAGTCCAAACTATTCTTTAATTTCTTTTGATCCACATCATGCTGGTACTGCCCTACCCCGATGGATTTTGGATCTATCTTTACAAGCTCTGCCAGCGGGTCCATTAGCCTGCGGCCAATAGAAACCGCCCCCCTTACAGTCACATCATACTCAGGAAACTCTTCACGGGCAATTTTGGATGCGGAATAGATGGAAGCTCCGTCTTCTGAAACTACATAAACCTTTATATCCCTGTCAAAGTGAATCTTCTTGATAAATTGCTCCGTCTCCCGGCTGGCCGTTCCATTGCCGATGGCTACAGCTTCTATCTGGTAAGAGCTTACCAGTGACGATAATTTACGAGCTGCCTGTTTAACCTCTTCCTGAGGTTTATGCGGATAGATTGTTTCATTGTGAATCAGGTTGCCCTGTGCATCCAGACAGACAATTTTACATCCGCTGCGGAAGCCGGGATCAATGGCTAGTACACGTTTTTGGCCCAATGGCGCTGCCAACAGCAGTTGCCGCATATTTTCAGCAAATACACGGATGGCTTCTTCATCCGCCTTTTCCTTGGATAAATTGGCAAACTCCGTCTCTATCGAAGGTTCAAGCAATCTTTTATAAGCATCTTCAACTGCCAGTTCCATTTGATCAGCACAGGCATTGTTGCTATGAATAAATATCCGTTTAAGCCTGTCAACCGCCTGATCTGTTTCAGGACTTACGGATACGCGCAGGAATCCTTCATTTTCACCCCTGCGCATAGCCAGTAAACGATGTGAAGGACATTTTTTCAAGGTCTCCTTCCAGTCAAAATAATCATGATACTTGGCCGCTTCTTCTTCCTTGCCTTTAACCAATTTACAGGAGATCACAGCCTCAGCATCGAAGGTGCGCCTTACAACCGCCCTTGCCTTTTCATTTTCATTCACCCATTCAGCAATAATATCCCTTGCCCCTGCCAGTGCATCTTCAGTTGAATCAACCGCATCACCTGTAAAGGCAAGCGCCCTGTTATCAATATCTTTCTCATTTTGCTGCATGATAATTTTGGCCAAAGGTTCCAGCCCTTTTTCCTTGGCAATGGCAGCCCTTGTCCTTCGCTTGGGTTTATAAGGCAGGTAAATATCTTCCAGTTCAGTGGAATCAAAACATTTATCGATTCTATTTTTCAGTTCAGGGGTCAGCAATTCCTGTTCCTGTATAGTTTTCAATATCGATTCCTTGCGTTTGAGCAATTCTTCCATACTTTCTTTAGCCGATTTAACAGATTCTATCTGTACTTCATCCAAACTGCCGGTGCTTTCCTTTCGGTAACGGGCAATAAATGGAACAGTCGCCCCTTCTTCGAGTAACTTAATGGTATTTCCTGTCTGAGTTTCATTTAAACCAACCTGTTGGGCTATTAATCGAATAATATTCTGAAGCATATCTCTATTTTGAAATGGAGCCCGAATTTAGCCATTTTGTTAGTATTTTTATTATTGCAGGCTTTAAATCCATTACAAAAAAGCAAATGCGATACCAGGATATAAACGGATCAGACTGATTTAAAATGATTTTATGCTCCTCAATTTTTTTTTATTAAATACTCTAACAGAGATTAATCATCACAGGCCAGGGAATTCTTATATAATTCATTGTCCGAACCCAGGAGCATTATCCAATGGGCAGGCATTCTACTGAATTTTGGTGGATATGGATCTGATAGATCACTTCTTAAATCAATCCATCTTTATGCGATCTCCCTTTTTTGCTGTAAATAATCATCTATTCGCTTGACTAAACAAACTCTTTTCCTACAAATAGTAAATCCAATTGGACCAGATATGCATATAAAGTACTACTTATATACTATTGTAATACCAAAACCTTTATTTTAGTATTACAATAGTATATAAGTAGTACTCCAATACCAAATGTGATCCATCCGGGATATTACTTTATGCTGAACTTCGATGGTAAACTATGGATGATTATTGGAACAGATGGATGCCTCCATTAACAGCCATGTTGATTTTTCTAGCACATCCTGCTCAACCATTGATTCGCATGATTTATCATTTTATCCAACTTTTTTTGTACTTGATCCAATTGTGCTTACCTCATCATAATGGTTATATTCGTTTTTGCTGGCTGATTATTCCTTATAATTATCCAATAATAAGTTGAATATTAGTTATATTTGAATGTCATATCAGTATTTCTTAAACAATCCAATTCATCTTAAATGCATAACCTATGAAAACTACGCTATTAATTCTTCTGCTACTCTGTTCTGTACTCGTTTTTAATACTTTCCAGGCTGATGCCAAAAACAAAAAAAGCCCGTTGATTGGCGAATGGGTGTACGAGGTAAGTGATGCGCCGGATGCCTATAAAACAGGAACGCTTGTCTTTTCTGAAAAAGAAGGGAAAATCGTTTGTGCTATTAAACTTGAAGCCGGAGAATTGCCTGCCAGTAATTTAAAGGTAGAAGATGATAAAGTTACTTTTGTTTCCTACGTAGAGGGAAGTCCTGTAAATGTTGTCCTCACCCTTGATAAGGATAAATTAACCGGTACTGTTGATTCACCAGAAGGGCCAAAAGATATTACGGCCGTTAAAAAGCAATAAAAAGAGGATTTTATTGAGTGGAAAGATAAATGCACCAGGGAGTACTTTTTTCTTTGTTTAGATGGTACACCTTCGCATAGGTTTACTTACTTTTGAATTCTATTTCTACTAATACATCAACTTATTTAAACCATTCAAAATGACAAACAGAAGAGATTTCTTAAGAACAAGTTCTCTTATTATTGCCGGTGGTTTGGTTGGTCCCGGCGTTTTGACGGGACTTCAGGCTTCGGTACTTCCTGCCAAAGGGAAAAAAGATATTGGGTTACAGCTCTATTCTTTGCGCGATGCAATGAGCAAAGATGCCATGGGAACCTTAAAACAGGTATCTGATATCGGTTTTAAAACCCTGGAAGCAGCCAATTATGCCGATGGGAAAATCTATGGCATGACTCCAAAAGAATTTAAAAAAGTAGTTAAAGGACTTGGAATGAAGATGACCAGTGCCCATCTTGGTGGACCAAACTACACCAAGGATACCCATGCTAAGGCTATGGACTGGTGGAAAAAAGCATTGGAGGATCACGAAGAAGTGGGTTGTAAATTCATTGTAAAACCAAGTATGCCTAATGTTAAAACCCTGGATGAATTGAAGATGTGGTGTGATTACTACAATTCAATCGGTGAAATGACTTCTAAATCAAAGGTTTTATTTGGCTACCACAACCACAACCGTGAATTCGAAAAGCTTGAAAATGAAATCATCTATGATTATATGCTCAAGAATACGGATCCCAAAAAAGTATTCTTTGAAATGGACGTGTATTGGGTAATGCGCGGTGGTTATAAAGCTGTTGACTATATGAACAAATATCCGGACCGTTTCCCTGTTCTTCACATTAAAGATGAAAAAGAAATTGGCGAAAGCGGACAACTCGACTTTAAATCAATCTATGAAACAGCTTATAAGAATGGTTTAAAGGATGCATTTGTTGAAGTGGAAAGATATAATTTCGACCCGATATTAAGTGTAAGAAAAAGCTACGATTTCCTGAATGCTGCTCCATACGTAAAGTAATGCATTCAAATTAAAGGCTATGGGCAAACTGCCTGTGGCAAAATCAAGCTGATAACTTGCGTTATTTATAAAAAACCTGATAACCGGGAGTAATATCCCGGTATCAGGTTTTTCTTTTTATGCTTGTTTGCAAAAGTTGGGATCAAACAAAAGTGTTTTGGAGGCGAAGTCCAGGATTAATCCTTCCATCTTGCTGGAGCATTCCCTTCAAAAAAAACATATATTTAGACCTCATTTTGCAACCCTTGCAAATAAAGCTTGTCCATAACAGCAGAAAACAATAGTAGTTTGAGTCAGACCGCCTTCATACATCAGGATTTGATAGCCGACAGCATCAGGGGCGACAACCGTGCCCGCTATCAGCTATACCAGTTGTATTCCAAAGCGATGTTCAACGTGTGTTACCGCATGATGAACAACCGCGAGGAGGCTGAGGACATGCTACAGGAGGCTTTTGTACAGGCTTTCCAAAAGCTGGATACTTTTAGGAATGAATCGGGCTTTGGCACCTGGCTAAAGACCATCGTGGTGCACACCTGTATCAATGCCCTGAACAAAAGAAAGCTCGATTTACGCCTCAGCGATGATATGCAGCGCTTCGAAACCGCTGAAGAGGAACCAGAAGAGGCAGTGTATACCACCGCTAACATCATGGAAGCCATGAGCCAACTCCCTGAAGGAGGTCGCGTTGTTTTCTCGCTGTACCTGCTGGAAGGATACGATCATGGTGAGATCTCCCAGATACTGGGCATCACGGAGTCGACCTCCAAATCGCAGTACATGCGAGCAAAAAGAAGAGTGTATGAATTAATGAAACAATCAAAAGCAGGCCAGCAATGAAAACAGATCGATTGGAATCTTTTGTAAATGAAAACAGGCACGATTTTGACGGGCAGGAGCCCTCGGATAAAATATGGGAAGCAATCAGCCGCCAACTAGACAAACAGGCCCCAAAACGCCCGGAAAAGTACCTATGGATGAAAATAGCCGCCGTAGTGGTGATGGGACTGGTGGCATCGGGTATTATCATCTACCAGAGCTATCAAAAGGGACATCAGACAGCTATTGCCAGGCATGTGGATCCCGAAGTGCAGGAACTGATGGAAACCGAAGCCTATTATTCGCAAGAAGTAAATTACAAGATGGCGGAGATAGAGAAATGTTACCAGGTTAACCCTGAGCTGAAGATTGAGATCGAGAACGATCTTAACGAACTGGAAGTCATGTACCGCTCGCTGAAGAATGACCTGAAAGACAATATCTCGAACAAAGAGGTAATAGAGGCCATGATCGAGAATAACCGTAACCGGGTGAAGCTGGTGGACGAGGTGCTGGAGCAGATAAAATGCTGATGCCTCGAGTTAGACGGATTCGGGAATAGTGAAGGATTGAAGGATTGAGAGTTATGTGTAAAATATCCAATAAAAAATAAGAAATAAGAAACTGGGGGATAGAGCATGATAGGAGAAATCTTATTTTTTGCCGGTAAACCTTAGTAACAGGAAATCAATGAAGCGAAAGCCGTCCGCGCAAAGTGGTGATTAGGGAGTTTAAGTTGTTTCGGACGGAAAGGTCAAAAGGCCGAGAAGAGATTAAGAAAGAAAAGGAGAAGGATCACAGGTAAACACCAATAAAAAGGATGAACACAAATAAGGGTTGATGCAGAAGATAAGAGAAAAGGATAATAAGAGAAAGCATATTTTTTGCCTGTAAACCTTAGTAAAAATATAGAGATGAGAAATATATTCATAAGATGGGGTATTGCATTGGTGACATTGTTTCTGGGGCTGATGAGCCTGTCGGTGAACGCGCAGTACAGCGAAACGCGTGAGTTTACCAGGCGCTTTAGGATCCAGCCTGAAACGGAAATCGATATTACCAACAAGTATGGCCGTATAGAGCTGAACACCTGGAAGAAGGACTCGGTGGTGATCCGCTTTCGCATGGAGATCAATGAAAAAAAGCCGGATAAGCTTAAAAAGACACTGGACAACCTTGACTTCGACATCACCAACACGCAGCATTACCTGGTGGTAAAAACGCAGGTAGACAAGTATCGTAGCCAGATAGAAAGCGAGCTGAAGAATTTTAAGGAGACCATATTGCAGACCAACGGCAGCATCAAAATCGATCTGGCAGTATGGCTTCCCGAGAACCGTGAGCTAAGGTTGGAGAACAAATTCGGCGATATCATGATGAGCGACTACAACGGCGAACTGACCGTCAACCTGAGCAACGGAAAACTAAAGGCGGGCGACCTGACCAGGCACGCTACCATTAACCTGAACTTTGCTGATGCCACGATCAGTAATATGAACAATGGAAGCATCAGCAGCAACTACAGCGATATCTCGATCAGGAATAGCGGCAACATACGTTTCGACAGTAAATCGTCGACAATTGAGATACAGAATGCCGGTGGACTTACTATCACCTCGCGCAGGGATAAATACCGCATCCGGCAAACAGATATCATCGAGGCAAGCGGAAACTTTAGCCATTTCATGGTAAATGAGCTAAAGGAAAAGGCCAATATGCACATGAACTTTGGAAGCCTCGACATGGAAAAGATATTGCCCGAGTTTATTACCATCTATATTGAATCCAAGTCGACGGATCTAAACCTGGTATTTAGTCAGGAGGCCAAGTTCAATTTCGAGATCACTGAGACCAAAACAGACCTAAATCTGGGCAGGGAAATGAAGGTTGAGGAAAAAGATGTGCTCGACACTAAGGAAAACAAGATACGCCACACAGGCTATTTCAACAAAAAGACCAGGGAAGACCAGTTAATTATCAATGCGGTTGGGGGCGAGACAAATGTGCTGGGAGAATGAGGCGGGGAACAGTGATCAGTGGTCAGTGGCCAGTGGCCAGTGTTTGGTGGCTACTATCAGCAATAGTGATTACCGACCACTATTAATTGCTTCGTACTATATCATAAAATAAGTTGCTGACAACTATAGCTGGTAAAAAACTGAAATAAAATTCCATATTTTTTCTTCCGTTTGCAACCATGAAAAGAAAAGCTTGTCTATAGAAATGAAAACAAGAACAGACAATTATTCTAAAGTAAACATTGTAAACAGCAATTTCTCAGAGCCATGAAAACATTAAAATTAATATCATTGTTTCTTTTTGCCCTTGTACCGGGGCTCATTTCCTGCGTTGACGATATTATGCTGGAAGGTAACGGAGACCTACGCTCAGAGTTCCGTGCAGCCTCCGGGTTTAACGAAATCTATTCAAGTGGTGATTTTAAAGTAATCGTGAAGCCGGGCGATCAGTACTCCATCGAAGTGAGTGCTGAGTCCAATCTCCTTTCCTATATCGAAACGGACGTGGTAGGCAGTACCTTGAAAATCAGGACACGCGGGGTGCGCTCCCTGGTTAATAATTATCCTGTAGAGATCTTCATTACCACTCCTGCGCTGAAAGGTCTTTCACTGAGCGGGTCAGGGTTCATCAAAACCAGTAGGTTCTTAAGTGATGACTTCAAGGTAGCCCTGTCGGGATCCGGGGATATAGAATCGGAAGTCGAAACCGAACATATCAAGGCAAATATATCAGGATCGGGCAATATCGTACTGTTGGGAGAGGCCATAACCAGTGAATTTGTCATCAGCGGATCGGGGAAGATCAAAGCCTACGATCTTCCGCATAATACCTGTGATGCCACTATCTCAGGATCGGGCAATATGTATATCAACGCAAATGAGGCCATCAACGCCCGTATCTCTGGCAGCGGCAACGTATACTACATCAATTATCCCGTCATCCATACCAGCATATCGGGCTCTGGGGGTGTAATCAACAGTAATTAATCCATAAATACAATAGGGTCAAAGCCATATAGTTGGACATATTAACAGCATCAAGTCAGGTAAAAGTTGATTGATCTGCTTACTATGACCACTCAATTTGCGTTTTACGTCAATCAGCCAAAATCATTCGGAACATTTATAATCAAAATTCAATATTTGTATAAAACTATTACAATGAAAAACATCATTCTTTTTGGACTTTTAGCAAGTCTTGCCCTTACAGGGTTTTCACAGGATGCGAATAAGGCGGTAGGTATTCGTGGAGGGCTGTCATCCGGATTTGAATACCGTGTATTTACTGATGACCTTAATTCGTATAAGGTATTGTTATCGGCACGTCGGCACGGACTACAGCTCACTGGACTGAAAGAGTTTCATCGCCCCAATGTTTTTGATGCAGGACAAGAACTATCATTCGTATACGGAGTAGGTGCTCATGCAGGTATTGAATCCTGGAATAAATACTACCTGGAGCCTTATTATCCGTATGCACAATACAGAGAGCGCAAGACAAGTCCGGTGGTTGGGTTGGATGCGCTGGCCGGCCTGGAATATACCATCCCTACCCTACCGCTTGTCGGTGGTATAGAGATAAAACCTTATTTCAACCTATTTGGAGAGGATTTCTTTGACCTTGAGGTATTTGATGTAGCCTTTACATTGAAGTATACCTTTTGAGGAAGCAAGGAACAGGGAGACGGGAGAACAAAAAAATGAGGGTGAGAAAATGTGAAGGTGAGAAAATGTGAAAGGGAGAAAATGAGAAGATGAGATGGCCAAAGACAGGAGCATGAAGAAGGATAGATTCTCGCTTAAACTATAATTTGGTAAAAAATAATGTCACAGAAAACAATAAAAATAATTGAATTAAAACGGGTTACAATGAACAGAGCCAATTCGTGTAATCCGAATAAATCCGTTAAATCTTTTTTACATGAAAACAATTACACTTTTACTGATTCTTGGGTTGGGGGTGCTGTTTGCTTCGGCCCAGGAGAGCATGGAACAGAAGGATGAGATTACCACCATCTTTTCCAAAAACAAATCAAACGGCGGCTATGGGGCTATCAACTTCAGCTGGACAGAAATCGAGCAGAAGAGTGCCTTCCTGGTAGGGGCCCGCGGATCATGGATCATTGACCATTCATTTGCCATTGGTTTGGGAGGATGTGGTTTTATCAATAACCTTGATCACCACGATTGGATGGACAATGCCTGGAATGATTCTTTTGACAATAGCCTTGCAGGCGGTTACGGGGGAATTTACCTTGAACCAATTATTGGTCCCAGGCTGCCTGTACATCTTTCTTTTCCTGTATTGATAGGAGCCGGAGGTATTGCCCGGGTCGCTAATAATGATTACTGGGACAATCGATGGATGTATGACAACAACCATGAAGATGCTTTCTTTATCGTGGAGCCTGCCATTGAACTGGAGTTTAACATGACCCGCTTTATGCGTATGGCCGGCACATTGAGCTATCGTTTTACCTCTGATATAACTATGGAGAATACAGATCCGGAAGTTCTTAGAGGGCTTAGTGCTGGATTGATCTTTAAATTTGGAAAATTCTAAGGAAAGAAAATCAATATTTTAAGCGTTAAGAGCCAGGGTTGACCTCATTATATCTTTCCAGGGATAAAACCACCAGAATGATATAGAGAGGTCAACAGACTGGCATTTCTCATTTTTTCACTCTCCTGCCTTTTTACCTTCATCCCCTTTTGAACTGATAGTTGCTCAGACTTTTATTATACCTGACAAAAATCATATAAATATTTATATCCATATATTTTATTTTCACGTATAAGTAACTCATTGTATAACTAATACTTATAATTTCAAACTAAAAACAAGGAGGAACTAATTATGATGGACTTAAAAGACATTATCAGAGAAGAAATGGAAGCTATCAATCGCCGTGACTTTGACAAAGTAAGGGAGCTGAAGCACGAAGATTATTCCTTTACCGGGCCTGACGGGCAGAAGCACCAAGGCAAGCAAGCCGGTATAGAATTAGCAGAGTTTTACATCCACTCATTTCCTGATTTGCACTTTGAGATTAAGCATATGATCACAGAAGGCAATGAGGTAGTGGTAGAATATATTACTTCGGGCACCCATCAGGGTGAGCTATTGGGCATTTCTCCCACCTATCGTAAAGGTGAAATACCGGTATGCAGCATTTTTGAGATACGTGATGAGAAGATTTATGCTGAACGCCAATATTTCGACAATGCTTCCATATTAAGCCAGCTGGGCATTGAAATAGGCCATGAACATGCCTGACAGGTCTCATTTCCTTTGGATAATCTGAAGTGCCCTAATAGCAATACTACCTCCCACATGAACAGGGAGATACATTCGTTCCATCAAATTGGTAAGAAAACTTAATCCAGGATCTTATAGAAACTTCTCACATTAAAATAGTCAGGGTTTCATGGAGGAGGCCCTGATTAATTTATATATCCCTTTTTCTTAATAATCGTATAAATTATATCTCCCCGCGGAGAGTTGAATTACAACGAATATTAATAATCATCTAAAATAAGGAGGATATAATTATGGTTGACATTAAGAGAATCGTAGAAGAATATATGGATGCCATTTGCCGTCATGATTATTCCATGGCCAGGCACATGATGCATGAAGATTATAGTTTTACCTCAGGTGATGGTCAAAGACAGAAGGGCACAGAGGCTGGTATAGGGGTAGCTCAAATGTTTGGTAAGGCCTTCCCTGACATAAAATTTGAGATCAAGAACATGTATTTAATCGGGAATATTGTGGTGACAGAATTTGATTTCACAGGCACGCATCACGGCGACCTGATGGGCATAGCACCTACCCATCACGAAGTGAGAGTTCCCACCTGTAATGTTACCGAAATCCGCCAGGGCAAGATCTATGCGGAACATGAATACTTCGACCGGGCGCACCTGATGCAGCAATTGGGCGTGGAGGCAGGACAGGAACATCACGCATAAAAGCATGGGATGAAGGTGAGAAAAGGAGAACGAGGAACGAAAAACGGGGCATGGAGCAGTCCATCAATCCATCAAACCTTCAATTTTACGGGACATTGTAAGGAGCTAAAAATAAGCAGGAACCAATCTTATTGCGATGGGCTGGTTCCTGCTTAATTGTTAATATTACCTGCTTTCCAGTAAAAAATATTTCTAAAGAACACTTCAGAACAGTTGGAAGATCATTGGGTATTTTCTGCTTTCTTAAACCAAATTCTATCACCTACATTGTAATAAGCATCTTGCACATGAGGATTTTCAGCAAGTTCTTTTTGCGTATAAGGGTACTGATGAATGAGGACATCATCGCCTTTTTTCCAATTAGCAGGGGTATAGACCATTTCCTTATCGGAAGTCTGCAAGGCCACCACGATTCGTTTGATTTCTTCCATATTTCGTCCAATGGCCATAGGATAAAAATTGATGGAACGAACCACATTATTAGGGTCGATAATAAAGACACCTCTGATGTCTCTATTGGTAGAGGTAGGAGAATGGATCATGCCATATTTTCTGGAAGCATTAATTGTGTGATCATCAATAAGGGGAAAATCAATCTTTTGAGGGCCTCTGCCCTTGTAATCCAACTCTTCCAGGCTGGCTTTCCACATTTTATGCATTTCAAGGTTATCTGTGGATATAACAGCAAGTTTAACACCTAAATTTTCAAAGTCTTTTTGCGCATAAGCCAGTTCAAGTAATTCAGAAGAACAAACCGGGGTAAAATCCTGTGGATGGCTAAAGAGTATCTTCCAGCTTTTGCCATAGCTTTCAGGAAAAGTGATCTCACCATTTGTAGAATTTGCAGTAAATGAAGGAGCCTTGGAACCTATCAGGGGAATCTTAACCTCTTGAGCGTAAACAACTCCCAGAAACATAAAACAAACAAACCAGGTCAATAATAATCTTTTCATAAATAGAAATTTTTAAAAAGTATATATTCAGGAGCAGGTATTTTATATAGCGTTTTAAGCGCAAATATACTTTGCAAGAACAATTAAAGATCTGGGACTCTTTTATTATCTTTCTCCAATACGAACCCTTTCAAATAAGGTTTGAAAATATTAGTTAATTATTTGATTTGAATACACTTAACAAGTTCATAAAACTAAAGATTTCATTAGGTAACAATGATACAAATGCTTAACGCTAAGTTGTTTTTAATGGAAAATCAGTGAAAGGCAATGAACCATTTATATTAAAAGTTTGTCTATATTTAAATAATTTTTACAAAGAACCCTCTTAACAGGTGATTTTAATTGCTAAGTACCTTGTTGAGTTACAAAGGAACGATTATGGCAGATTTAAAGAATATTGTGGAACGGTACATGGAAAACATTGCCTGTTGCGACTTTCAGAAGATAGAACAGTTATACCACGGTCAGTATTTCTACATTGGCAGTGATGGCCAAAAGCACAAAGGTCCAGATGCCCGCTTTGATGTTGCCGGATTATCCTTAAAGGAGTTTCCTGATTTATCCTACGAGATTGTGAATATGTATCAATCGGGGAATATTGTAATCACCGAATTTATTATCAGGGGAACCCACATGGGCGATTTGATGGGAATACCTCCTACCAACCGCAGGATTGAAGTTCCGGCCTGCAATATCATTGAAATTCGCGAAGGCAGGATTTACAGCGAACGGGAGTATTTCGACAAGGTTTACCTGATGCAGCAACTGGGAGTTGAAGATATATCCATAGTGATCAAGACCCCACAGGTGTTGGCCTAAATGGGTAATAAGGCAAATAGCCAAAAGCCGAGAATGGAAAAGATGAAAGTACAAGGTGTTTCGAGTCCGTATACTGAACTTTGAAGTCATAATGAAATAAGCTGGAATTAATCAGAAACAGAAGATCATTCCAGCTTATTTCATTATGTAATCGCTATCTGCTAATATGATATGCCCGAGGAAATAATTCCGGGCAGATGAGAGATCAGCGCATATTTTCAACTTTCATAAACCATATCTGACCATTTAAAGTATAGTATTTGTTTTTCAAAGATGGATTTTGAGCAAGCTCTTTTTGAGTATATGGATATTGACGCATCAGTACATCTTTACCGGGCTCCCAATCGGCCGGCGTATATACCTTCATTTGATCTGATGTCTGAAGGGCAATAATGGTTCGTTTAATTTCATCCATATTACGTCCAACATTCATTGGATAAAAAGTAAAACCTCGTATAATATTATCTGGGTCAATAATAAACATGCCTCTAACACAACTTTTAGTATTAGATTGTATTTGGATCATTCCGTATTTTCTGGAAGCCGTAATTGTCTGATCATCAATAATGGGGAAATTAATTTTTTGTGGCCCCCTTTCCTTATAATTCACCGCCTCAAGATTTGCCTTCCACATTTGATTTATTTCAAGATTATCAATAGATACTACAGCAATCTTTACTCCCAAATCATTAAAGTCATTTTGATTATAAGCCAGTTCAAGCAGTTCTGAAGAACAAACCGGGGTAAAATCTTTCGGATGGCTGAATAATATTTTCCAGCTTTTGCCAAAGCTCTCTGGAAAAGTTATCATTCCATTTGTAGAATTTGCAGTAAAAGAAGGAGCTTTAGAACCAACCATAGGTATACTTATTACCTGTGCAGTAACAAATCCCATAAATAAAATAAACAAAAACCCTATTAATACTACTCGTTTCATACAATGCAATTTTAACATCTGAAATTTAAAAGCAGATAGCTTTTTTGAATGTATTATTGCTTACTATTCTTTTATAGTAACTTGTATTTCATACTACTTTTATACGAATATTATCAATTCAATGTTATGAATAACGAGTTAAGAATAAGCACTATCTGGATTAGAGATGACACGACATATTGTGTCCTTAGACATACGTAATTTTAACACGGAACACATGATTCAATGTTTTTTTATCTACCCAAATATGCCTACTTTTGTGCCTTTAAAATCAAAAAATGAGAAATAAGGCATGGCTACCTGTGGGGGCTGCTATTCTGTCGATGGTATTCTGGAGCTTTTCGTTTGTATGGATTAAGGTGGTTTATGAAGCCTATGGACCGCTAACGACCATACTCTTCAGGTTGATTATCTCCTCAGGCCTATTGCTTGCCTTTACCGTCCTGACGCGTAAACTGCAGAAGATACAGCCCGGAGACCTCAAAATGTTCATACTGCTTGCCTTTTTTGAGCCCTTTCTATATTTCATGGGCGAAAGCTTTGGGCTGATGTATGTCTCCTCAACAGTTGCTGCTGTCATCGTGGCCACCATCCCGCTTTTTGCACCCCTGACAGCATGGTATTTTTACAAGGAAAAGCTTAGCCGGTCCAACCTGACAGGCCTGGTGATCACCTTTTTGGGGGTCAGCCTGGTGGTGCTGGACACCTCATTCAACTTTAATGCCTCTCCTCTGGGCGTATCTCTTGAATTTTTGGCTGTTTTAGGCGCCCTGGGCTACTCCAGCATCCTAAAGGGTATATCGCACCGCTATAACACTTTCTCGATTATAGCCTACCAAAACATCATTGGTGCCATTCTTTTCCTGCCCTTCTGGCTGGGATTTGAATTCAACGCATTCATGCAGGTTCCTTTCAATCAGGAAGCCTTTGGAGCGATCATTAAACTGGCTATCTTTGCTTCCACATTTGCCTTCATCTTGTTCACCTTTTCAATAAGGAACATGGGGATCAACAAGTCGAATGTCTTTATCAATGTCATACCGGTATTTGTAGCCATCTTCGCCTTTTTTATTCTTGGAGATACGCTGGACTTCCATCAGCTGGTAGGCATTGCTATCGTGATATCCGGACTGTTTTTAGCACAAATTAACTGGAAACGAAAGAAAAATGGAGCCAATCCGATCTATCAAGCCTGACAAGCTCAAAGAGCTTACGGAGAGCCGTAAACAGGAGTTTACTGCCTTTTTTAAGAAGCTGAAGGCGAAAAAGCCCAAGGACCTGGATGACCAGTTTCATGCTTTGCATGAAGAGGCTTTTGATGACTTCGACTGCCTTAAATGTGCCAACTGCTGTTCGGGCATCTCTCCCATTGTTACTGAAAAGGATATTGAAAGGCTGGCCAAAAGGATGAAGATGAAACCGGTGGATTTCACCAACCGCTACCTGTATATTGATGAGGACAACGATTACGTGTTTAAGCAGACCCCCTGCCCTTTCCTGATGCCCGACAACTATTGCATTGTTTATGAAGACCGCCCAAAAGCATGCCGTGAATACCCCCATACCGACCGCAAGCGCATGTACCAGATCCTGGACCTTACCCACAAGAACTGTGAGGTTTGCCCTGTGGTGTATGGGATAGTGAATGAGCTGGTGAAAAAAGGTTAAGAATGAGAAAAAGAACACAAATAAACACAGATGAGAACACAAATGTGAAAATAAGAGGGTATCATTTCATCATTCATCCGTAACTCCATGGCGTTACCATGGGCTAAATTACAATGCCACATCCGTGGCAAATCGCACTGAATATTACTTATAGGAATTCTAATACTATTCCCGACAATGCTCGTCAATGCATTTTAGGGCCGTAAGGCCTGTCATATTATAGACCATGGTATCGCCATGGGTTAAATGAACCATAAATCATAAAATCATTTAACATTTATTTTTCCTCTCACCTTCTCATTTTCCATCTTCTCATTTTCTTTAAGCTATGGTTA
>DATGYU010000419.1:0-2333 GCA_035297625.1 Prolixibacteraceae bacterium | reverse complement strand
ATATGTTTTTCAATGATCTCAGCGCCAAGGCCTACGGCTACTGCAGGCATCAAAATACCAATGGAATGATCCGAATAGCCGATGGTATATTGGGGGTATTGTTCCTTTAAGTACTGGATGGTCAAAAGGTTAATATTTTGGTATTCAGAAGGATACTGCGACAGGCAGTGCAGAATGCTTACATTGGAATGATATCTTGTAATCACTTCCAGGGCCTCATCCAGTTCCTTTTTTCCGGTCATGCCCGTGGAGAGGATCATGGGGATTTTGGTTTCTGCCATGCTTTCCAGAAGCGGCAGGTTGGTCACATCGCGAGAGGCAACTTTAAGCCTGTCGGGGGTAAAAAGCTTCAGCATCGAAAGGCAGCCCCTGGCACACAGGGTTTCGACAAATTCCAGTCCCTTGGATTTGGCATAGCGGTAAATTTCAAAATGCTGCTCATCGTTCAGCTCCAGAAAGGCACGGTGCTCGCCGTAAGTCTTGCCAAAAGAATTGGGATTATCATAAGGGCGGTTCATTTCCGAGGCCGACAGCTCTTCTTTCAAATCGCGGCGGGTAAGCTTTACCGCGTTGGTAGGCATCAGCTTTTGCCCGAAGAGTTTGTCAATAACAGGTTCACTGACCACGTCAATGAGCTGTTTGGCAATTTCAACATCCCCATTATGGTTCTGCCCGATTTCACCAATGATATAAGTTGATTTTGCCATTTTATTTTTGATTTTTCTGTATTTCTTGTTTCATCTGATCCAGTATTTCTGAATGGCCGTCCAGGTAAGCAACGATTTCCTGGATCCCAAAAGTAGGGTTTTGTTGTCGGATGGTGGCATATATTTCCTTTTGGATTGCAAAATCCTGCGAAGTATCCAGGGTCATGCGTATATCACTACGGGAAAATACCAACGGGTCAGCCTTTAGAAACTGAACATTAAAGAGAGCAGGGTTGCCGTACACAAAATTGGTTACATGTTCATGAAAGAGTTTTTCATCGGTCAGGGAAGCCACCTTTTCAAGGGCATTAAGGCTAACCGCTTCAGCCCAGAAGCCAAAATGGGTAAGGATGGAAGGCTTGTCGCCCTCAAGTTGAAATCCAAGGTAATCGGCATCGCTGTTGGCAAACGCATTGGCCAAGGCCTGCAATGAGGCAAGGTCGAGAAAAGGGTTATCTGCACAAATGCGGATGATTTTTTTAAACCCATGCTCATGGGCAGCCTGAATAAAACGATCCAGTACATCGTTCTCAGAGCCCCTGAAAACGGGTACCCTGTGCTTTTCGGCTATTGCGCAAATTCGGTCATCCGACGGGTTAACGGTAGTGGCCAGTACTACAGGCAGGTTTACCTTTTTGGCTTTCTCAAGCAGTAAATCCAGGATGGTCTGCTGCTGATAAAAAGGCTGGATTACTTTTTCCGGCATGCGGGTAGATCCGGTACGGGCCTGAATGATAATTCCTGTTAGCGACATGAAGTGGTGATTGATGCTTATGGATACAAAAGTACAGAATTTATAGCTTGTATGACCATAATGGAGCTAATCTATCCTTTGACCACTGTTTCTCATGTTTCTTTAACGGATGATCTTTATTCTTTTAAAAACCTTGTGGACGATCTGGTTCATATCCTCGGTGATATGAAAAAGGTAGCAAAGGCCAATAAACACAACGCTTACGGCTGAACTTCGGATGATCAGATCAATAAAATTGTTGTTAAGGAAAGGGATAAATTTTCCGACGGCAAATGCAACAAGCCCGATGGCTACGCATTTTAAGTGGACCAGCCGATAGGGGAAAAGATTCATGCTTTGCTTGAGATAAAAAACCCGCAGCAGAGCAGCTATTGAAATGGAAAACAAGGATCCGAGCGCAGCCCCTGTAATGCCGTACAGGGGGATAAAAATCAGGTAAAAGATAACCGACAAAAGCACCAGCACAGCCATTGAATATGTTTGTACCTTAAACTTATGGGAAGTGCCAATAATCTGGACGCTGGACCCGGTGGAGGAAACAATCAGCTTGGAAAGGGCGATCAGAATAATGACCCATTCTCCTCCTTCATATTCCTGGCCCAGGATACTGATAATATTGTGCAGGTTGGCAACCATCAGGATATATAGCAAAAGAGCAGCAAACAACTGGTTGATACTGCTTTTGAAATAAATATCGCTGATCATTTTCATGTCCTTGTTCTTCCATGCCTCGGCAATAAAGGTGGAAGATATTTTCCCGAGCGCCACGGCCGGTACCAGGATAATAGTTCCAAAGAAAAAACTGATCACATAAACACCGGTTAAGGTAAGGCCTAAATATTCATTTACCAGGATCGTATCTACATTGAGCA
>DATGYU010000418.1:0-2783 GCA_035297625.1 Prolixibacteraceae bacterium | reverse complement strand
GAGTGATCACTACGGTAAAGGTATTATTTCCTCCCGCTGGGGTGTAATCAACAACCGGGGTAATATCAGTAACAACAGGCGGGGCTACTACTTTCTCAACAACCTTCAGGTTAAGGGTATCTTCAGCAGTTTTCCCGTTAAGGCTGATCCTTGATCTCAGGATGGCCCGCCCTGTTGCGGCAGGGGCGGTAATGGTTGCCTGTTGCTGACCTTGCACCTGGGTGTCATTGATAAACCATTCGTACTGAACAGCATCCCCCGAATTAACATTGCCAGGTTCGCTGTATGCGGTAAATGCAGCACCTGCCACTACAGGGTTGCTGGATACCGAGAGTGATTTGACGCGAATATCGGAGGCAAAATCATATTTATAATGGTAATCCAGGATAGCATCCCCTGCATAAAGTTCACCATTGCGTTCCTGAGGGACCACATCGGAGGCATAAAACCTGAGCAACCGGACTTCTCCGGCAGGAATCGTTAACTGATAAGAATTCGTTGATGAAGCGATCAGGGTGGATTCCGTAATGGCATCATATATCGCAACTGGTCCTGACTGAACAGGGACAGTTACATCCTGGCTGGCAGTGGTCGGATTGAAATAAAGGTAAGATGGGAAAGTATTCTGTCCATAAAAGTCCGTTTTATTCAAATCGATCTGAAGGATCTCGGCAATATTGGTTGTTTGGGTTACTGCCGCCAGGTATCCAACGCTGGAGCCGCTGTAAAGTGACAGGTTGGTAGCAGCCCATCCTCCTTTAATGGCATCACCTGTGGCAAAGGGAGATTTTCCCTGCAAAGTTTGCCTAAGGGCTTCATGGGGGATTATTCCATTGGGGTCGTTGGCTGTGGACCACTGGTAGGAATCCTGGTTTTCGGCAGGCAGGGCATCGCGGTAAAACAAACGACTGGCATTGGTCACATTCAGCAGCCATTTGGCGATTGCTTTAGCATACCTTTTATCATATTTGGGCAGAGGGGCAAGTGCTGCAGCCTGTTGAAAGCCATTCATCACAAAGGCATAATCATTGCCATTGTCATTGGCCTCGCCAATTAACCCTGATACCGGGAATCCGTTCCAGTTACCCACAATGGATCCCCATCCCCTTAAGGGACCACGGTCAAAGCACCAGTTAAGCAGTTTATCCACCGGATAGCTGGTATTTTCCACAGCATTCATGCGTGCGGCCGTTAATGTTCCATAGGAAAGCTGAAGTTCATAGGAAGGGTTGGAAGTGAGGCTTGTCAAAAAATCCATTGAAAGCTGAGCCCCATCCTTATAAGAACGTTTCCCTGTTTCCACATAAGCATTGTAAAGCAGCCATGCAATGCTCCCGGCAGATTCAGGTTCAGCTACACTTTCTGAAAGCGGTTTGCCGGTAGCCAGGTTAAATGCCCGGTAATTCATGTTGGGAACAGTCCACGGAGAAGTACTTCCACCAAGTTGCTCTACTGCTTTCCGCCATTGATTGGCCACACTGGTAAACTGATCCTTGTATTGCGGAGCGGCATTGGGATACAATGATTTTAACTGGTAAAAGTAAACATTGGGCATCACATCGTACCACCAGTCATTACCCGATTGAGTAGAGTAGCTGTTTAGGTATACATTCTGGCCATTCTTTAGGTTGAAAAAATCCTTTGTCATGGCAACCCAGTTTCTGCCGTTTTGATTGCTTTTATCAATGCCAACAAGTGATGCACCCACTATGGCAGGAAATATATTAATGGCTTCGGCCTGATTCAAATGGTTGTCGGCCCCCACATAAGAATCCAGGAAAAAAGGAGTATTATCGGCATAGTTATACTGGCCCTGTGTACCGATGGCTGACAGGGGCAAATAGGTGCCTGTTTTATTCAGGTCGAAAACCAGGTTGTCGTAATCACGCGCTACAGCATCCCAATCCTTTATTTGAAGGGGTGAAGGGACATTGGGCATCTGGTCGATGCGCGAAATGCTCAACTGACCTTGCTGCGCGAAGGCCTGTATGATGAGCATACAGACTAGTAAAAAAAGTATCAATCGTTTCATGGGTATTATTTTAAATTGTTATTTTTTTTGGTAATCAGGATCCATATCAGGGGTACGCAGGCCAGCCACTTCATCGGCCATCAGGATAAACACATTCCAGCACAGGCCCTTGGTGGAAACCCACCACTGATCGGTGGAGGTATATTTAGTAGGAATAAATTCCTTGCTGAAAGGCCAGTCAGGGTTTAGGTTAATCTCTGCCCAGACCCTGTTCTCCATCAGATTCCTGGCATTCTTCCAGCCATGTTTTAACCCGGTGACATAAGCACAGTATTCAGCCCGCATCCAGCTTCCCCCGTTATAATAATAGCCGTCATTCTCACCATTGCTGTAATTGGCCTTGCCAAATTCCTCAAAGGGTTGATAATCGGCAGATAAGTAGGCAAATCCTTTTTTTGTAAGGCGGATACAAATGGGTGCAGTAGTACCCATTTCAGGATGAGGTGAATCGGCTACCCGGTTCAGAATGGGAATCTGATTCAGGTGGTTGGTTACCATTTCATCCGTTAGCATGGGATGATCAAACAGCCATAAGGAAAAGAATTCAGGTTCTAAATCTGTCAGACTGATGATATCCGGGAAGTTACGGTCAAACAAAAGATGCTTTCGCTTAGGGTCATAGAAATTACGGTATTCCTGCTCCACTTTTTCAATATATTCATCAGAAACGGCAAAGCCAAGTTCTTTGATGGTACGCAGAGCGATGGCCAGCATGCCCTGATTCACCCCCAGGCGGTCGGTCTTAGGCTTG
>DATGYU010000417.1:0-1726 GCA_035297625.1 Prolixibacteraceae bacterium | reverse complement strand
ACCTTATTTCATCAGGGATTTTTAAATAAGGTTGAGAAGGTTGTGTTTTTAGGGGTATCATTTTTGGTACGAAGTTTCCCATGGTCTTGTAACCGAACCTCCAAATGAATAACTTTGTTTCTACACCAGCGATCTGATCAGAGTCCGGGAAAACCCAGGAAAGTTTATTCCGTTACGAAGTTTGGACGGGGGTACTTATTGGAATTTCCATTGGATGCTCATAGAGACACCGTATAGTAGATCAAAGTTTCATTTATCCTGCCCCACTTCAGATCGCTTTTAAAACGGCATTATCATGAAAAAAGAAGATCAAAAGAAGATCCCTCAGGAAACCGTTAAAAAGCACAGATTCAGCCAGGGGCTGCCTGTTCTGAATCCTTTTGCGGCTGGGATTGACGTTGGCGACACCATGCATGATGTAGCCATCAGTGATGGGGTTAGCGGCCATGAAGTAAGACAGTATATGACTTTTACGGAGGATTTAACCCACCTGGTAAACTGGCTCAAAAGCGAAGGCATTACCACAGCTGCGATGGAAAGTACGGGCATTTACTGGTTAAACCTTTACCTGATGCTGGAAGAGGCCGGGATAGAACCTTACCTTGTCAATGCAAGGCATGTGAAAAATGTTACCGGACGCAAGAAAGATGACACGGATGCCATCTGGCTGCAGAAGCTGCATTGTTGTGGTTTATTGCAGAAGAGTTTTCAGCCCGAGGGGGAAATACGCACTTTACGCACTTATGTGCGCCAGCGCAGGAACCTGGTTTTGATCTGTTCGGACAGTGTGCGCCGCATGCAGAAGGCACTTGAATTGATGAATATAAAACTACATACGGTGATAAGCGACCTTTTGGGCAAAACGGGGCTTCAAATGGTCAGGGCTATTCTGAGCGGGGTTCGGGATCCCGAAGAGCTGATCCTTATGAAAGATCCCCGGATAAAGGCCAGCGATGCTGATATCAAAAAATCCCTTACAGGCATCTGGAAAGAAGAATACCTGTTTATGCTCGAGCAGGCCTTTCAGGAATATATGTTTTACCAATCCCAGATACTCAAATGCGAGGAGCGCATCAGGGATATATTGATAAACCATGCTGCCAGGGTGCTGGAGGGGGACATCACAGGGCTGGGAGAAAAAAAAAAGAAACCCCGCAAAAATGAATTCAACTATACGATCAGGCCCCTGCTGAAAATAATTGCAACAGTGGACCTGTGCTCTATAGATGGGATAAGTGAGGTTTCCTGCCTGGAAATATTATCAGAGATAGGAACCGATATGACCAAATGGAGAAACGGCAAACATATGGCAGCCTGGGTGAACCTGGCCCCAAATACTAAAATCACAGGGGGAAAGATTATTAGCAGTAAGCTCCAGAAAAAGAAAAACCTTGCCGGTCAAACCTTGCGCATGTGTGCAAACAGTCTTAAAACCTGTAAATCTCCCCTGGGTGATTATGCCCGAAAGATGAAATCCAGGTTGGGCAAGCGTTCCGGGGTGGTGGTGGCTGCCCATAAATTAACAAGAATCATATACACCATGATGAAAGAACACATAGAATACAATGCGCAAATCATTGCAATTGATCATGAAAAATGGAAAGAGAATAAGATTAAATATTTTGAGAAACAGCTAAGCATACTAAAAAATGCAGCTTAAATATACTTGATATATTGGGTGTTACGATTTGTTATATAGTAGGTTAAGGCAAAAAATAAGGTTTCA
>DATGYU010000416.1:0-24473 GCA_035297625.1 Prolixibacteraceae bacterium | reverse complement strand
TTGTTCCTTGGGAATATTGAAAAATGGGGCATTCAGATTATAACTTTTTACAACAATTTTAGAATACGGAGGGATGAACGAAATCATTTCATTTTTTACAAGACTACCTCCAATATTGCCATTGGAATAAGTAACTCCATCGTCATCGGTCACCTGAACGGAAGAAGAAACACCATTCAGACTTGCTTCATCTTTCCAAAGAGTGAAACTCTCATCCTCTATAATTAATGCCGATTTGCGCCAGTCAACATACAGGGGTTTGCTGATCTTGTTGAATATATCGATAACAAGGGAACCACCCTTCCCATGAAATGAATAAATAATGCTGACAGTGTCGTTCTCAATAATGAATTCAGAATGGTCATTTTTAGGAGCATTACTCTCAATGCTCACTAGCTGATAAACGGAACAGCCTGAAATAAGTACTAAAAAAGCCAGGCATGAGGCTATTTTGATAAGTAATTTCATAAGATTAGTTATTAGAGGTTTTTCTACCAAAATAACAAAAATCACGCCAATAAAGTAAATATAAATAAATTTAAAGTTTCAAGTGCTGCTCTAAAGGTCGGTATTTGTAATTTAATTTTTCAATTATAAAACTCCCATTCTCTTAAGGTCCTTAAAGTCTTTAAGGTCCCACGAGAGCTTTTAACCATCCAACTTCCGCACCCCAACTTGAAACTTTGAACTTTAAACTTTAAACTCCTAGTACGCTCTTCCTCCTTTTCCTTCGATGTAATTGATAAACGAAGTATTGACCACCTTGTTACCGCCCGGCGTGGGGTAGTCGCCCGTGAAATACCAGTCTCCCGTATCGTTTGGACAGGCCAAGTGCAGGTTTTCGATGGTCTGGTAAATGATTTCCACCTCTGCCTTGCAACTTTCAGGCTTTAACAATTCGGCAATCTTGGCCGACACCTCTTCTGCCTTAAACGGGCGGTATATTTCTTTCACGTAATTTACGATCTCTTCCTTGGGCAAATTTTCCTGCTCCTTGCATTTGCGGTACACCTCATCGATCACCTCCTGCTGATTGGTTTCCTTTAACAGTTCGATGGTGGCGTTAAAGGCAATGAATTTTTCCAGTACCGCCATGTCGATGCCGTAGCAATCGGGATAACGGATCTGGGGAGCTGACGATACCACGATGATCTTTTTAGGGCTCAGGCGGTCCAGTATCTTCAAAATACTGTTCTTTAAAGTCGTTCCCCTGACTATTGAATCATCAATAATGACCAGGGTATCAGTGTTTTCCTTGATAATTCCATAAGTCACATCATAAACGTGGGCCACCAGGTCATCCCGGCTACTGTCGTCCGCAATAAAGGTGCGCAGCTTAACGTCTTTGATGGCCAGCTTTTCAATACGTGGCTCCACTGAAATTACCTCGGCCATTTCTTCATTGGTGATGCTGCCGTTTCGTTCCCGGAGTTCCTTGATCTTCCAGTCGACACAATATTGCCTTACCCCCTGCACCAGGCCGTAAAAGGCCGTTTCAGCCGTGTTGGGGATGTAAGAAAATACAGTATTTTCAATATCGTAGTTAATTGATTTTAAAATGGCAGGAGAAAGCAGGTTGCCCAGCTTCTTGCGTTCCTGGTAGATATCCTTGTCGCTACCGCGCGAGAAATAGATGCGCTCAAACGAGCAGGAGCGGCGCGTATGCGGCACCCGGATCATTTTATGAGCTACCGCTCCGTCTTTTTTGATGATCAGGGCATCGCCCGGTTTAATCTCCTGTACGCTGTCCGATTTCACATTCATCACCGTTTGGATGACAGGACGCTCCGAGGCCACCACGACTATTTCATCATCCACGTAATAGTAAGCAGGCCTGATTCCTGAGGGGTCTCTCATCACAAAAGCATCGCCATGGCCAAACAGCCCGGCAATGGCGTATCCTCCGTCCCAGTCTTTGCTGGCATTCTCCAACACCTTCTGCACATCCAGGTTCTTTTCAATCATGGGTGAAATATCATGATTGGAATAACCCGAGTTTTTATATTGACGGAAAAGCAATTGGTTTTCTTCATCCAAAAAGTGACCTACCTTTTCCAGCACAGTGACCGTATCGGTATAAGCTACCGGGTGCTGGCCCAAAGCGATCAAACGATTGAAAAGCTCATCGGTATTGGTAAGGTTAAAATTACCGGCCATAACCAGGGTTCTCGATTTCCAGTTGTTCTGGCGCATAACAGGGTGCACGAATTCAATGCTGTTGCGACCAAAAGTTCCGTAGCGCAGGTGTCCCAGGTACAGTTCGCCCGAGAAGGGAACGTTTTCATAGATCCACCGTATATCAGCATCTTTGGGCTTGTCCTTTTCCGCTTTTTTGACCCCCTTGGCCACCTTGGCAAAAATATTCATGATCGGGTTGGCCTCCACCGAACGGTGACGGTGGATGTATTCCTGACCCGCGTTAAGTTCCATTTTCACATTCACGATTCCTGCCCCGTCCTGCCCGCGGTTGTGTTGTTTTTCCATCAGCAGGTACAACTTGTTAAGGCCATATTGCCAGGTTCCGTATTTCTCTTTGTAATATTCAAGCGGCTTACGTAACCGTATCAATGCTATTCCACACTCATGCTTAATCAGTTCACTCATTGTCGTTCTCTTCGGGTTGTTCTACACTTTCGGTATATAATTCAGGAAATCGAATATTGTCTTTCACAATAAAGGCATTGGGAAATTTGGCTGAAATGGCGGCTTTTGTTTTTAAGGCTTCGCTTTTGTTTCTGAAATCCCCTACCCTGACCTTGAAATTGGGGGTTTGAAATGAAACATAGGCCGGAATGGTAGGATAAATCAGGTTGAATTCATTTTTCACCCTGGTGGCCTTTTCCCTGGCCTTATTATCCGAGCCAAAGAAGATCTCCAGCCGGTATCCTTCGATTCCTTTGTGTTTTTGGTTAATCTGGGAATGGCGGATCAGCATGTCTGTGATGCGCGCATCCTGCCTGAGGGGCAATTTTCCAAGAAACTGCTCAAGGGTAAGCGCAGGTTTTACTTCCCCCTGTTGGATGTTAAGTGTATCTGTCTGAGCAAAAACAGCGCTGCTC
Source organism: Prolixibacteraceae bacterium (assembly GCA_035297625.1). Lineage (GTDB taxonomy): Bacteria > Bacteroidota > Bacteroidia > Bacteroidales > Prolixibacteraceae > Aquipluma. The sequence continues at coordinate 21,414 of DATGYU010000416.1, read as the reverse complement.
ATCAGCCCTAGAAAGAATATTACACTGCACAAATACCTCATACTTTCAGCTTTTGAGTGTGCAAATATATCATTTAAATGACAAATATCACCTAATTCAAGTGTTGGCTTTACGTTAAGATTTTTCTTTTGAAATTCCGCAACTGCACTGTGAACCAGTCATTTTAAAAGTCTATGCAGGCCTTGACCCCCTATCATCCAATGAATTTTACCAATGTTGGCTCATCGAAATGTTAATTTTTCGGTTCGCTGTCTGCCTGGACTTTTTAATCTGACAAAGAATTTTATCAAATGCTCAATACCTGGTCAATATATGCTCAATACCTGGTCAAGTGTTTATGGGTAGATAATAGGTACATTACAGGTACATTAGGGGTTCATGAACCCGTAATGTACCTGTAACCTACCTGTAATGTACCTGTAATGTACCTGTAAGCTCTGGAGATGGTATTGAGCAAATATTGAGCAAATATTGAGCAGGTGGAAATAATTTCTTGAAAAATAAAGCAATAACAATGAAATCAATCGGTCTTTATTACGGCAAAAAATTCATCTGTCTGGATGGCATTTTTAGAAAAATTATAATGCCGAAGAACAGAAGAAGATTTTCTCTATCAAATGACTTAAAATAAGCATACTACCTTTTGGAAAATTGTCGGAAAATATGTTAATTTACATGAAAATGAAATCTCAAGCTATTAGAAATGAAAACAAGGTTTCAATTTTTTTTGTTGATTGTAATAGCCTTTACGTTGGTGCTGTGCCAAAAGAATGAGGTTAATGAAAAACCACCCACACTTACCTATGTTGAAACAGAACATGGGGGATGCAACAGTCCATTTTCAGCTCAGCTTAAGAGTATTCTTTTGAAAAATGACACGGTAGGGGTTTCCAATCAAAACGATTCGATCAGTATTTTTGTTGGGCTGAATTACATCTGTTGCGCTCCATTTCAAAGTAAGTATGAAATAAAGAATGATTCCATATTAATAGCTATTAAAGATACTTGTCCAAACCCTTATCATTCGTGTTATTGCAGGTGTGATTGTTATTACACATTTGATTTCAAATTCATACAATCAGGCCAGGGCAACTGGCATTACAAAATAGAATTGTTTAGCCCTATAGCGGCTATGAGTAAAGTGATTCAGGAAGGGACCATACATTAAAACGATTAACATTAAAACAATGGCAACCATTTTAAAATCCAACCAGAGAGAATTTGCGGAGTCGCCCAATAAGATCGACAACTTCCGGATATTTACCGATATGTCAAGGGTGAAAAAAGGAATTGAGCCTAAAAATTTGAACTTCGACCTGCGGCAGTTAAACCCGGGAGAGTATTCGGCACCTTATCATTTTCACCGTTATGCGGAAGAGCTGTTTATGATCACAGCGGGTTCAGCAACTTTACGCACCAACGAGGGAATGGAGATTGTCAGCGCGGGAGACCTGCTCTTTTTTGAGATGGGTGAAAGCGGTGCCCACCAGCTGTACAATCACACCCAGGAAGCCTGTGTTTACCTGGATATCCGCACCTTTATCGGGTACGACGTCTGTGAATACCCGGATTCCAATAAAATACTGCTGGCTCCTTCCTATGAGATATTTTCAAAAGATGCCAAAGTGAAATACTTTGAAGGAGAGGAAAATATCCGGGATAAATGGAAAGAGATTGAGGATAAAAAACAGTAGTTTAACTTTTACAAAGTTTATATTGATAGATGGATTTTTAATCGATTCGTTTATTAACTTTGGAAAAGTTTATATTATTAAACCATGAAGGCAAGTTACGTCATCAAGCACATCGTGGGCTCATTGATATTTTTCTCCATCCTCTTTATCAGTGCCGGGCGGATCAACTACTGGCAGGGGATCATTTATGTAGCCCTGGGTCTTATCATGGCTTCATTAAATTATACGGTTTTTAAGATAGACCCCGAATTGCTTGCTGAACGTTCAAAACCTGGGCAGAATACCCCCTGGTGGGATAAAGCCATTCTGGGCTTAACATTTTTGGTTACCATTTCGATGTATGTGGTGGCAGGCCTGGATTCAGGCCGTTACCATTGGTCGCCTGAATTTCCATGGACCATTACCGTTTTAGGCATTGTGCTTACCATGGCAGGACAACTCATATTTTTGGTGGCCCAAAAGCAGAACAAGTACTTTTCAAGCACTGTACGGATTCAAACAAACCGTGAGCACAAAGTTTGCGAATCAGGCCTGTACCACTTCGTAAGACATCCGGCCTACCTGGGCATGATGCTTCAAGCCGCAGGGTTTCCCCTGCTCATTGGTTCGATTTGGAGCATTGTACCCATCGGGTTGATGATGGTGCTTCTCATAACCAGGACCAGCCTGGAAGATCGGATGCTGCTCAATGAATTGAAAGGGTATCTGGAATATTCGGAACGAACAGAATACCGAATACTGCCGTATGTGTGGTGAAATACAAAAAATCAACATCAACCTGAAAAAACATAAACCATGAAAAAGACTATTTGGCTGGCGATGATTACCTTGGGACTTTGGAGTTGTAACAGCCAACCCCTTAAAAATGAAGGAAAATCTAACGCTGATTCTTTAAGAACAGAATTGAAAGATAAAAGTCAGTTACCTATTGACCTAAAAGATTCCTCGCAATATGACAAGGCATTTATTCAAGGACTTGCCGGCTATAATGAGCCCGTCCAATTAATCGACAATTACCTGATCACCGGAAATGATACGATCTATTTTCCGGAAGATATCCCTTTCAACAAGACGATTGATTTTAAGGCGACCAAGGATCATAAAAAGTATTTGCTCAGTGTTTCAAGAACCAGCCTTACCAATTTATCTTATTCATTTAAGCTCAGCGATGAAAAAGACAAGGTGTTGGATTCCAATGCAGGAAATGCAGTCCTGGGCTCCATGTTTTTCCTTGCCTCTGAAACGGATAAAGATACACAAACCGGTGAAAATTATGGCAGCTATGAATATTGGGATAAAAGCAACGATTGCTGGTTTGCGGTCAGAATTGGCCATGGCAAATCCCCTGACGGCAAGCAAAGGGCCATTGTCAAATATGGCTGTGAGGATAAAAACAAGCAGGCATTAAAGTTGCAGGAATGCCCCACATTGCGGGGAGAATAAAAAAACAAGCCTTAGCATATGATAAATTTTGCGATAATACTTATCCTGTTGCTGCCATTGGTATTTCAACTCATCTTTGGCACCAAGGCCAACAAGGGCCGACTTTCTTTAAGTTTTTGGAAGATAAGCCTGATTAGTTTATTGGGACAGGTCGCATCTGCTATTGTCAACTTATTATTTATCAATGAAATGACAACCCGAAGTGGTTCCAGAAATGGATTGCCCTTTGTTGGAATGTTTATTTTAGAGTTAATGGTTGGGAGTATCTTGGTGATCATCATTTTTATTCAGGGATATGTACAATATCGCAAAAACAAATTCCTTAAATAAATATCGTAATGCTCATAAAAATTCAACAATTATTACAATGAACAATAAGTCATTACTTAGCTTTCTTGGAATAACATTATTGTTTATCAGTCTTTTTATTCAATGCAAAAAAGAAAACATTGCAGAAGAACCGGCAGGGTTTAAGTTTCCTGATATTGACTATGTGGATGCAGTGGTTTACAGTGAGATCAAAAAGACCTGTTCAGACCACTGGGACCTGAACAAGATGGCAGATTCTACCATGATCATCATATCTTACAATGAAGGCTATGAAATTTATTGTAACGGAGAACAAACGGAGGGCCAGAATTATTCATTTAAAATAATTACTGACGGGCAAGGCAAATGGATCAATGATAACAAGGTGCCGACTACTAATGAAAGAAAATTTTACTTCAATCCTTCAAAGTTAGATCTGTTAAAATTGATCAACCTGAGAAACTTTTGGAGTGAAGGATTGAATATAGACACTTTAACTTTTCACTACTTTAGTGGAGATATAGGCTACCAGGACGCGATCGAATTGCATATCAAGAAACATGAGGGTATTGCGGTTTCAGTATTTCAAACAAATATAGATGCCGTTAGGGCCATGGAATACAGAAGAAACAACGTGTCAGGCATCTTTATCCGAGGAAAACACGATATTATTCCAGGAAACTGGTGGTATATGGAAAACTTGCCCAGCATTGTGGTTGTACAGAAATTGAATACGATCCTTGAGGTTAGAAATTATTCAGATTTTGATACGGTTAAGGATACATTGTACAATACGGCAAGAGAAATCGCCAGACGGATTGAGGTATTGAGTGATTAGTAATCTGTTTCACATTCGAGGTATCAAAAAAGATTGTTTCATTATTCAAATGGTTAAGGTGCCAATTGCATTTTTGTTTTATGGACAAAACAAAAACAGTGCATTTCTATTTTATCAATAGAATAAAAACAAGGCATTTTTGTTTTATACACAAAATGAGATAAGCCTTATTTTAAAGAAAAGCATTTGTCCCAACTTCTCATCTTCCAGATTTCTCATATTTACTCCCCTTGCATATTCCTGAAAATTAATGAAATTTGCGCCCTTGAAATATCCAGCTATTGGATCAAGGAGAAAGAACATTGGAAAAGAAAAAGTTATTTATCGAAACATACGGCTGCCAGATGAATGTGGCCGACAGTGAAGTGGTGGCAGCCATTCTGCAGGACCGGAATTACGAAGTGGCCGAGAGTGCCGCGGGCGCTGATGCCATTTTCCTGAATACCTGCTCGGTGAGAGATAACGCCGAGGTGCGCATCTGGAGAAGACTCGACTACTTTAAAAGCTTAAAGAAGAAAAATAAGAACCTGATCGTAGGTGTGCTGGGTTGCATGGCCGAGCGCGTAGGTGATGAACTGTTGGCCCATACAGCCGTTGATTTGGTAGCAGGACCAGATGCCTACCGCGACCTTCCGTTTTTGATCGACAAGGCACAAAGAGGCAACGGCGCCATCAACGTGGAGCTTTCGGAAAATGAAACCTACGATAAGATCACCCCTGTACGCATTGGGGAGAAGACCCTTTCAGGATTTGTAAGCATTACCCGTGGCTGCAACAACTTCTGCACCTACTGTATCGTGCCCTATACCCGCGGCAGGGAACGCAGCCGTGATCCACAGGATATCGTTAATGAGGTAAAAGACCTGGCTGCTAAAGGATATCGCGAGGTAACTTTACTGGGCCAGAATGTCAACTCCTATAAATGGCATCCCGAGGGAGAGCGCAAGCCAGTACGCTTCTGGGATCTGCTGGAAATGGTAGCACAGGCTGACCCTGAAGTACGGATTCGCTTTACCACCTCCCATCCAAAAGACATGTCGGATAAGGTATTAAAAGTGATTGCCAAATACCCCAACCTTTGCCGTCATATTCATTTGCCCATGCAGTCAGGCAGTTCACGCATCCTGAAACTGATGAACCGTAAATATGACCGTGAATGGTACCTGGATCGCATTCGTGCCATCAGGGAGATATTACCCGATTGCGGGATCAGCACCGATGTCTTTTGCGGCTTCTGCACCGAAACACTGGAAGATCACCAGGACACCTTATCGCTGATGGAAGAGGTAAAATTTGATGATGCCTTCATGTTTAAATATTCAGATCGTCCGGGCACCTATGCCCATTCCCATTTGGCGGATGATGTTCCCGAAGAGGAAAAGCTAAGGCGACTGGAAGAGATCATCGCTTTGCACAACCGCCTGTCGCTGGAAAGCAATCAGCGCGATATTGGCAAAACGGTGGAAGTATTGGTAGAAGGGACTTCCAAAAAGAGCAAGGTGCAGCTTTATGGCCGCAGCTCGCAAAACAAGATGGTCGTTTTCCCTGAGAAGCATTACCAGAAAGGCGATATGGTGCGGGTGAAGATTGTCAGCTGCACCCAGACCACACTGATCGGGGAAGCGGAAGAATAGTGATCAGTGATCAGAGATCAGTTGGCGCTGTCGCTTCGATTACAGAGTATTGAAACTTGAAACTAAAAAACTGGAGCTTTAATAAGCTATACTGATCATCAGAGCACCAACTTTGAACTTGAAATTTGAAACTTTAAACTTTTGAGTAATGAGCCAATTAATAGACGACTTTAACAGCTACCGCGCCAAGATGAACGAGAAGATCCTGGCTGCGGACAACAAGGTGATGAAACGCATTTACAGCATCGACACCCTGACCTACCAGGAAGGGGCGCTAAGCACCAAGACCAAGGAAATGCTGGGACTGGTGTCCTCCATGGTTTTGCGTTGCGATGACTGCGTAAAATACCACCTGGGCAAATGTTATGAAGAGGGCGTTACCACCGAAGAGATGTTCGAGATCTTCTCGGTAGCCAATTTGGTAGGGGGAACCATCGTCATTCCTCACACCCGCAGGGCAGTGGAATATTGGGAAGAGCTGCAGAATCAATAACTCCCGGCCCTTATGCCATTAAATCGTTAGTACAAAGAGGCAAAAAGATATAAGAATCGTAAATTTACCTGTATTAACCCTGGAAATTACAAAGCCTATGGAGCCACAGGAACGATTCATTAAAAGTGGAAGTGTGGACATTTGTACAGAGCACTTCGGCGATTCAGTTAATCCGCCTATCCTATTGATTATGGGAGCCACCGCATCCATGGTTTGGTGGGATGCGGAATTTTGCAAACAGTTGGCCAACCGGGGCTTTTATGTGATCAGGTATGATAACCGCGATACAGGTCAGTCGACCACCTTTCCTGCCGGTGAGTCTCATTACGCTACATTGGATCTGGCTGAGGATGTTCTGGCAGTGATGGATGCTTATCAGCTTCAAAAAGCCCACCTGGTGGGGATGTCCCTGGGAGGGATGCTTGCCCAACTGGTAACCATTCAGCATCCCGAAAGGGTAAATACCATCACCATGATCGCCTCCGGTATATGGGACGATAAATCAGAACTTCCGGGCATTGATCCTGACGTGCTTGCTTATCATGCCTCGGCAGGAGATCTGGACTGGGAAGATGAAGAAAAGGTGATTGATTACATGGTAGGCGGATGGAGAATCCTCAATGGTTCAAGGCATCCGTTTGATGAAAAAAGAACCATACAGCTTGCCAGGGCAGAATTAAAAAGGGCCAATAACCTGTTGAGCATGTTCAACCATTCCTATTTAAAGGGAGGCGAGGAGCTGTATGGCAGATCCGCTGAGATTAAAGCACCTGCACTGATTATCCATGGCACCGAAGATAAGGTGCTTCCCTTTCAGCATGCGCTGGAACTGCAAAAGACCATCCCCAATGCCACCTTACTGGAAATTAAAGGAGCGGGCCATGAGATACACCCGCTGGACTGGGATTTGATCATTGAGGCTATTGCGGAGCATGCAAAAGCGATAAGATATTGACGAGGCAACTCTTTATAAAAATCGTCTCCTGCACAGTATATTTTACAACTATTCGTTAGGATTATTATATATAAAACGATATCTTTCGTTATGCTATACAAGCCATAAATACACACATATTTAGTTGTATTACAAATATATAGCATTTATAAGTTTATAAGGTAGCTTTTATTTAACACCTGACCAACTATGAAAAGGTATCTGCCCATCTTCCGTTTACTCACCATCCTGTGCTTTTTGCTGCTGGCAAAAGGGCTATTTGCCCAGGACTCCCTTGATTTGCTATTGAAACTGGATAAAGGTCTTCCTCCTTCAGGGCTGAATGGAAGTAAGCTGGGAGAAGTGGTTGCCTGTATTGGCGATGTGAACAACGATGGATTTGACGATTGGGCGGTAGGACTACCTTATGCGGCCGATTATGAAACCGGAAAGGCCATAGGAAAGATATACCTCTATTTTGGAGTCCCTTCTATTCAAAGTAACCATGATCCCGATGTGGTTTTGGAAGGAAGTTCAGATCATTATGGTACGGGTGGGTATGTTTCTGCTGCCGGTGATGTCAATAAGGATGGATTTGATGATTTCATGGTTAGTATCAATGGTCACGTAGCATTATACTATGGGGGCAATCCACTGAATTTATCGAAATGTGTACTATTCTCCTCAACATATTCAACCGGATCGTATGGGTCATTTACCTCCCGTGCAGGTGATGTCAACAAGGATGGGTATGATGATATGATCCTGAATTCAGATAAAGGGGTATGCATTTTCCTGGGAGGCACCATCCTTGATACCAATCCGGATATTATACTAAAGGGGGAACAGGATCGCGATGGTTTTGGATATGCTGTTTCCATGGCAGGCGATGTAAACAAAGATGGTTTTGATGATCTCATCATAGGAGCCCCGTATTATTCCATGGCTGGATATGAAGGCAGAGCCTATCTATACCTGGGCGGCGCTGTAATGGACACTATTGCCGATTTGGTTTTGACTGGTGAACATGCAGACGACTATTTTGGAAGCAATGTGTCTGATGCAGGAGACATCAATATGGATGGCTATGATGATGTTTTGGTGAGCGCCTACAATTATCAAAACGCAGACAAAGATCCTGGCCGAGTGTATATTTATTTTGGAGGAAATACAATGGATGCAGCAGCTGATGTGCTTATCAATGGAACAGAAGGCCAATCAGCCGGAGATCTCAACAAGGATGGGTTCAGTGATCTGATCATCAATAAATCCATCTACTTTGGGGGCAACCAAATGGACAATGTTGCAGATAATAGTTTCCCGGATATTACAAAATTTGCCGGCAAAGGGGACTACAATAAAGACGGGTATGCAGATATTCTTACAGGTCAGCCTACCGACTATTCAAAAGGAGAAGGAACCGGCAGCGTTGCTATATACTTTGGAAGGTCACAATTGAAACAAACGGCAGATGTTTCTTTTTATGGAGAACCGGCCGGTGATCGTTTTGGCAACAGCGTCTCCGGTGCAGGAGATGTGAACAATGACGGGTACGATGATTTTCTGATCAGTGCACCGGGAACTGACATTTATACAGAAGTAACCGGCAGTGTATCCGTGTTCTTTGGAGGTCCTGTTATTAAAAATGCTCCGGATATAGTGCTTCCCGGCAAAAGTGGTTCAATGGCAGGGGATGTGAACGGAGATGGGATCACAGACATCATTGTAAATAATCCTACTGCCAATCAGGCTAATCTTTATTTGGGAAATTCGGCAATTGACAGCTACCCTGATTATACATTTAACGCATCCAATCCTCTGGCAAAATTTAGTTCAGTGGCTTCTGCCGGTGACTTTAACAATGATGGGTATGATGACCTTATCATGGGAGACAATCAAGCGTCACTGGCTGGCAGGGCCTTTTTATATTTAGGTGGCCCTGGAATAGATATGGATGCTGATTTGACCTTTGAAGGAGAACATTCATTGAATTACTTTGGTGCAAATGTGGCTTGTGCAGGGGATGTGAACAATGATGGTTTTTCGGATATCATGATTGGAGCACCAATGTATGAAAACAGTAATAGAGTGGGTCGTCTTTATATTTATTTTGGAAGCGCAAAACCGGACACCATACCGGATGTGGTGATTACGGGCAATAAAAGATTCCGTGAGCTGGGCGAAATTATCTCCCCTGCAGGAGATGTAAACAATGACGGATATGATGACATCATGGTCAGTATGCCCTATGAAGGGAATATGGGGGGTGGGATTAGTTATGTGAACATCTATTTTGGGGGAGCCGTTATGGACACGATTGCCGATGTGAAGATAGAGACAATAGAATTTGGATATGCCTCCAGTATTGCCGGTGCGGGCGATATCAACAACGATGGTTATGATGATATCATAGTTGGAAGCATTGGCAAAGCACATATTTTTTATGGAGGTCCTAACATGGATCCCATTCCTGATTTATTGATGGAAGGAGTAGGTTACTGGTGGAAAGACCGGGGCAGCATCGTAGCTTTTGCAGGGGATATAAACAAAGATGACCATACCGACTTACTGGTGGGATATCCTTCTTCAGATGCCGTAGGAACCTTTATGGGAAGGGTTTATGTCTATTCATCCCAAATTATCAATACGGGAGTTGAAGCTTTGAAAGACATTGCCATGAACCAAGTATACCCCAATCCCTTTTCTTCGGAAACAACCATTAAATATAGATTGCAAAAACCAGGAAAGGTAATGGTAACAGTATTCAATACCTCGGGCCAGGAAATAGAAACCCTGGTAGATGCTTATCAGCCTTCGGGAGAGTATAAAGTGACATGGCACCCTAAGAATTTACCCGGTGGCATTTACTTCTGCCAAATACAATCACCCTTGGGAATAGAGACCAGTAAGATGATATATCAAAAGGGTAACGGAGATTTTTAGCTTCCGCTCTTGTGTCATAATATAATTATTACTTTTGATGATGGTGTAACCCAACTTAAAAAGTAGTCTTATGGTATTTTCTGAATTAAGTGGCACATTGATTTTCCCCGATGTCAGAAGAAATAACATTTCCACTATTAAAACAAAGCTTGAATCTAAATTAAATGCTTTAAAAGAAAGGACTAATGTAATTGATAATGTCCTTTCATTTAAAATGATAGCAATTAATATTGTCTCTGGTATAGGAAAATCGCCTTATGGATATTTAATCTTTAGAATCTACAAAGAAGGCAAGATAGTTATTGAAAAAGAAGATCATGTTCTTAAAATCCACTGGAGCGTTAAATTGGACACACTTTACGTTTTGGCTTTATTTTCCTCCATTGCTGCTACTATAACTGCAAGATTATATGCAGATACGGATATAGTGTGGTCAGTAATTACCGGAGTAGCGTTTTTCCTGTTATTCATTGCATTGGGAATCCTGTTCATCAAATATAAAATGACTGAGTTGACCGAAGCCTGCGTTTATAGCAATACCTGATTATGCAACCCTAACAGCTTTTTATATCTTTTAAACAATCTCTTTACTTTACTTCTATCGCTTTACTCATCTTGGATCTGCCGCTTTCACCCAAGGCTTCAATGGCAAAATAATAAGTGGTGCCTTTATCCATTCCTCGGAAGTTATACTTGGTATCACCATTAACCGTGATGCAGTTATATAGCTTACCGGGAGCTACCCCATACCAGATGTTATATCCGTAAGCACGGGATGCAGCATTCCAAGTGATCATACCATTGCGAGGATCTGCTTTGGAGCGACTGACCTTAAAGCCGCGCACCTCATCGGGCGCCTGTCCTTTGGCAAGTCCAAATACCCTGAAATCGCTGATGGCAAAATTGCCTGTAGGCATATGGAGGTTTTCAATCTTCATGTATCGCGTGGTTACAGGCTTTTGTAACTCTACATAGTCGTGAGGGACATCCTTGTCATTGTCGCTTTTATCCACCAAAAGCGTCCAGTGCTGTCCATCCAACGAATGGGAGATGCGGTACTGCTGGTAAATGTCCATGGCCCTGTTGTGCTGGAAGGCCTTGTGCTCGTAATAATTGATTTGCAGGGCATGCACTTCCTTTTCTGCGCCAAGGTCCATTTGAAGCCATTCTCCGGGCTTTCCGCTTTGGGCAGCCCAATAGGTCCGCATATTCTCATCCGAGGCATTCTGGGGCCCGTAAACACTGTCAGTGGAGGAGGCAGTCATGGCCTTCCCCATAGAGAGTAACATCCATCCTGCAAAGGTGCCAGAGCGGTGATCGTTCTTGGTGTTGGGCGTCAGGGTAGGATAATCCCCCATGCCGGTGGAGACATACATGATGCCCTGCTCGTCAAAGCCTGCCGGGTAAAGGCCAATACGCCTTTCGAACTTGTATTTGAGTGAAAGCATGCAGGTGGCCACATGCCAGTAGTTGCCATAGTTATCCTGGAAGGTGCCCCCATGACCTGCGCCCTGCACAAAGCCACCAGGTTTATACGATACCGGGTTGTGCTTCTGATAGGTGAAAGGGCCCATGGGATGATCGGCTACATACACCCCGTCGGCATACACCTTAAACTCCGTGCCCGGAGCGCCATACTGGAAATAGTACTTTCCATTGGACTTGTTCATAAACGAGCCTTCCGTAAAAGGCGCCAGGGTGGTACTATCATCATTGTTCATGCCAAAACGCTCCCATCCATGCTCCTCAGGCTTGAGCATAGTTACATCAATAATCTTGCTGATGGGATAAAAATCACTTCTGCTCAACTCAACAGCTTTTAGTGGAAACTCGTTGCTGGAGCCGTAATACATATACAGGCGGCCATCCTCATCCAAGAGCATTCCCGGGTCCCAGAAAGGCAGAACTACTGATTCAATCTTGCGTTTAAACCTGCCGCTTTTGGGATCGGTGCTATACCAAATGGGAAGGCCCCGGTAAGTAGATCCGGTATAAAATAGCGTATCGCCACTCACGAAAGCTGCCGGGGCACACTGGTCATCGTCTGTGGGCGTTCTTTGAAAACCTGCAAAGACAAATTCCCAGTTGCTCAAATCCTTGGAGTAATGAAAGCCTGCCTGGTTGGTAGAAAAAAGATAGTATTCTCCCTTATAATTTACAAGCATGGGGTCAGCGGATGATCTGAATGAGCCGCTGGACTTTACATTGTTGTTATAAAATTCGAAGTTATAACTGATGTTTACAGGGTTGCAAAAGGTGTGGGGATGATCATTTTTAAGATCAAACCATTCGGTAGCCTGCGCTTTTGCCTGACCTACTGAGCGGGGCTTTTCAACCTTAAGCCTGATGTTGACAGGATTCTTTATTCCCTTTACATTGACATAGGCCATTTCCATACCCGGGTAATAGACCTGAATCACAGAATCTCCGCCACCATCCACAATACGATACATCCCTTGCGCGTCGGTATTGTCATGGATAGGGCTGAACTGGAACATGACGGTTGCCCCTTCCAAAGGCTTACCATCAGGGCCTGTAATCTGCCCCGAACGGTACTTTTTCTTTTTTACGGTGATGTAATAATCGCTCACCTGGCCTTTTACCACGACAACGCTGTCTTCAGGTTCCTGGGCTATACTTATTGACGGATGCCAGCAAATAAAAAGCAACAGCAGTAGATAGATTTTATTCATCACAATTGAATTAATAAAATTCTATCTACTAAGTTAACAAAAAACCAACTGTTTATTGTCAGTTCTTCATAAACTTTTGGGTATAAGAAGCATCTTTTAGCTGAACGGTTAAAAAATACAAACCATGGCTTAAATCATCCACCAATAGCTCTGAAGGATTGTATATCTGTTTGAATGTCTTGACAACATGGCCGGTTGAATTGACAATCTGAATATCCACTTTCTCATGGTCGGATATGCTTTCGGGTAAATCAACTGAAATGGACCCGTTGGCCGGATTAGGATAGATATTCATTGTCTTATCCTGCTTCAGGCTATTGGCGGAGGTAGGTGTGGCAAACTGATAAACCCTGACATAGTCAACTTTAAAAGTGTCGGGATAAGTGGCCTTAGCCGGATCGTTGGACCACCATTGATTAATGGCCCAATCTTCTGTAGATATTTCCGCTGTCACTTTAACATAGCCTGGTTGATTACAAACACCTTTAATCGTCAAGCTTTTGGAGCTATCCCATACTTGTTTACCATCAACAAAAAACAAATACTTATCGGGATACCAATCCATGGAAAAGATATGATAACCGGTACGTATGCCGGCAATTAATTCATTTATTCCATCTGATTTATGGGCCGCGCCATAACCATCGTAGTGAATCGCATGATTGATCTTATTGGTCCATCCAAAAGCTTCCATGATATCCACTTCTGCACCATCGATATATTTATTAAGTTCTGAACCAACATTTCCCTGCATCATCCAAAAAGCAACCCACCAGCCTTGTTGTTTGGGTAACTGGCACCGGATCTCATAATGTCCGTACAACTGTTTAAACTTACCCAACGTGCGTATGGCACCACTGCTATAATCAAAGGCATCGCTATCCCCGTTTTTATTGGGAATCTTCCTTACCCGGATGATCAGGTTCCCTTTCCCATCCACAAAGGAATCTTCCCTGCTCCAATATCCATCAGGCCCCGCGGCATTAGGCTTTCTAAGATACTCCGGGCGATCCCATTTGGTGGGATCAGGCACTCCGGCCGCCCCGTTAAACTCATCAGACCATGTTAGCTTTAGCTCATTGGTTGTTTGCGCCCTAAGAGATGTAAAGGCAAAAAACAGAAGGGTTAAAACAAAAAATACTTTTTTCACAGTAATAAGGTTTAGTCAACTAAATAGGTTTAGAAATCGAGTGAAGAGTCAAGTCATGTTACCAAAATATGCACAATTCACAGGCATCTCCAAAAGATTGTCTAAAGAAAACCTAAATTTCTTAATTAACAGGATCGTTTAAGAGAAAATTCAAGATTACTATTAAGAGAAATAAGGAATAAGAAAGGTAAAAAGCAGCCCTTTCTTATTCCTTATCATTAAATGAAGATTATACTTAGCTAAACTACTTAAGTGTAAATGTCGCCTCCATGGTACTGGCTGAGCTGGTTCCCACGAAAACTTTAAAGTCGCCCGGCTCGCTTACCCATTGCAATTCACTGTTATAAAAACGCAGGTCAGGCTCAGCAAGGGTAAATTCCACTGTCTTGGTCTCTCCCTTTTTCAAAAATACCTTTTGAAAGCCTTTGAGCTCTTTTACAGGACGGGTAACTGATCCCACCATGTCGCGCAGGTAGAGTTGCACCACCTCGGCCCCGTCATAATTACCCGTATTGGTCACATCAACAGAAACTGTGAGCTTACCATCTTTAGCGATGGAAGGACTGCTTAGTTTCAGGTTCTTGTAATCAAAAGTCGTATAACTTAGTCCATAGCCAAAGGGAAACAACGGGTCATTGGATACGTCCAGATAGTTGGAACGGAACTTCTGGAACCATTTACCTTCGGCCAGTGGCCTTCCTGTATTTTTATGGTTGTAATAGATTGGAATCTGTCCCACATTCTGAGGGAAGGTGGCACTTAGCTTACCCGATGGGTTCACCTTTCCAAACAACACATCGGCAATGGCATCTCCGGCTTCACTACCGGCAAACCAAACGTTAAGAATAGCCGGCATGTTTGTCTTCTCCCAAGAGATGGTGAGCGGTCGACCTGTAAAAAGAACCATCACCACAGGTTTTCCTGTAGCTTTCAAAGCTTCGAGCAGCTCTCTTTGATTTTCAGGCAGGTTGATATCCGAGCGACTGGAAGATTCGCCACTCATCTCGGCCGATTCACCAACAGCGGCAATGACCACATCTGCCTTTTGAGCAGCAGCCACGGCTTCCGCAATCATGTCTTTTTGCGGACGCTTGTCCCACTGGGTAGGTTTGCCAAACACACTAATGCGGGCATCCAGATCAGGATCGCTCACCACATTGGTTCCTTTGGCATAAAGAATATTGGCCTGTGTGCCCAAAGCTTTTTTCAGACCATCAAGCAGAGATACCGATTTGGCAAATTCACCGGCTACGCTCCATGTGCCTGTCATATTCTCCCTGTTATCTGCCAATGGCCCTATCAGTGCAATGGTACCTTTGGCCTGTAAAGGAAGGGTTTGATTGTCGTTTTTAAGCAACACAAAGGTCTGGGAGGCTATATCCCTTGCCACCTGCCTGTTGGCCGGGGTAAAGATTTCTTTCTTTGCACGGTTTAAATCACAATAGCGGTAGGGATCTTCAAACAGTCCCAGCTTGTATTTGGCTTCCAACACCCTGCGGCAGGCCTGGTCAATTTCCTGCTGGGTAACCTTGCCTTCATCGAGCGATTGCTTTAATGTAGTGAGCAGGCCATCGCTTACCATATCCATATCTATTCCCGCATGCAGGGCCAGGGCCGATACTTCTTTCAGGTCGCCCAGGCCATGATCGGTCATTTCATTAATGGCCGTATAATCGGTTACCACGAATCCTTTAAATCCCCATTGATTGCGCAACAGCTCGGTCATCAGCCAGCGGTTGGCCGAAGCGGGAATACCGTCTATTTCATTAAAGGACGACATCACACTGCCTGCTCCTGCATCCACAGCCGCCTTGTATGGAGGAAGGTATTCATTGTACATTCGGATACGGCTCATGTCCACCGTGTTGTAATCCCTTCCTGCTTCTCCGGCGCCATACAGGGCAAAATGCTTCACGCAGGCCATGATGGTATTGTTTTTACTTAGGTCATCGCCCTGGTAGCCTTTAACCATTGCCTGGGCAATATGAGAGCCCAAAAACGGATCTTCCCCCGAGCCTTCCGACATGCGGCCCCAACGGGGATCCCGGCCAATATCCACCATGGGAGAGAAGGTCCAGCAGATGCCATCGGCACTGGCCTCCTGGGCTGCCAGCCGGGCACTCTGCTCAATCAGGCTCATGTCCCAGCTGCAGGACATGCCCAAAGGAATGGGAAATACGGTCTGGTAGCCATGGATCACATCCATTCCAAAGATAAGTGGTATCTTAAGGCGGCTCTGCTCAACGGCAACCTTTTGGACATCGCGGATCTTGGCCACCCCTTTAATATTGAAAAGACCGCCTACCTGCCCGTTCTTTATTTTACTGCCTATATCGTTACTGCTGCCCGCACCGGTAATAATATCCCCGGAGGCAGGTAAATTCAACTGGCCCAGCTTTTCTTCAAGGGTCATCTTGCCCATCAGCTGATCGATGAAAGTTTTCATTTTCTGATTTTCAACGGATGAATTATTCTGGGCTCCTGTTATGAACGCAGGCCCCATGATCATCATGAATATCATTATTAGCTGTAGTTTTTTCATATTTTAAGTGTTTGATTGAATTGTCAGTGTTGGTTAGCTTGTTCTTATTTAACGACCATCAGCTGTTTGGTGATTAAAGGCTTATCATCAATGGCAATGCGGCAAAAATATGTTCCTTTGTCTACGGCCATTTTCTGATCGTTTGTGGCATCCCAGGCAATCGAATGTCTGCCTGCTGCCATTTGCTCATCAACCAGCTGTCTTACCATGTCACCCTTTTCTGAGTAAATATCCATTTTCACCCTTGCCTTTTTTCCCAGTTCAAACATAAGGGTGGTCTTTTCTGAAAAAGGATTGGGATAGACCTTCAGTATCTGCTGTTCCGATTCAATGGCAGAGGCGGAAGTGGAAGGATCAAAATTAAAGTCATTGTACTTCTTAAAGAAATCAGGACCCAGGTATTCAGGCAAAGCGGCCAGTCCATAAAGCATGGTAGAAAAATCAACCGCCTGAACATAGGAGGCTCTGTCGGTCATCTTTCGGTATTTATACCTCCACAGGAATTCACTGTTGGTGCCCGGTATTTTATATACTGCCGGACCGGTACCATTGCTATAAAGGGCTACAAGGTCATTTTTTACATCGGCATCCACGGGACTGAATCCTGCAATGATATGCGGGGAAACAATCAGGTCCGGGTTCCTGTAAATGGCATCGGCCGAATAACCTCCCCCGGGTATCTCCCCTGCCCCGTTGCCCCAGGCGGTTTGCTGAGCGGTATTGTTTTTCCACCAGGTTCTGTCCGCTACGGCCTGGTTTTTAAAGTAAGTCATATAGCCTGCATTGTTCATGAAATAGTTGCAGTAATAGTAAGCAAACTGTACATGAAAGGAAGGCTGGGCATTCGAGCTGCCTTCACTCAGCGTGGGATTACCTGCAGGATAGGAAAATTTGGGAAGCTTTGCCGGATCACTGAAATTATTGTTCCAATAGGTTTGAGCATTGGCATATCCTGCAAATGAAGGATTAGAGTTTTTGGCAAACCATGCCAGCACAATGTATTCATTAAACGGATTGGCAACAACAGAACGGGCTCCCTTATCATCGAGAACCATATACATTGTACCTCCTGAGATAGCAGCCGTAAAATCCATGGAGTTTAACAGCTCGGTGGCCTTGGATACAATCTCCGTATTTTTATTGAAGTAATTCTTACAAAATAAAAACCCTGCGGCCATGATGGCATTGTCAATGGTACTATGTTCCGTAATTCCCCAGACATATGAGCCATCCTTGGGATCCAGGTACCGGTGGAACAGACCGTTTACATTGACCGCGCCCGGTGTATTTTTCAATCGTATCCATTCATTGATGGTCTGCAAGGCCTTGGCCTCGGCGTTGGCATCCCAGTTAACGGCATCTCCTGTTTTTTTGTACATGGCATCAGCAATGCACAAAGAGATCAGTCCCACCCCGTTGGCGGCAAGGGCCACAGGTTTTGGCCCCACATTGATGGCCAAGGCATCCAGGTAAATCCCCACCCCCGGCGCTGTCTTTATCCTCATGGCATCCATCACCTTATAGCTGTTCTGAAACAGCTTGGTTACAGTAGGATCTTCTATCTGTGATTGTGCATGGAAAGAAGATAACAGAATGACCAGAAGCAATGATGCGATCTTAATGCTGTTCAATATCTTAACTGATTGATTGTTCGAATATTTCATCTTCAAAGTGTTATCGGTGTATGATTATACTATCAGTCCTGTTTTCTCTTTGCAAAATCGACCAGCTCTCCAGCAAATCGATCTTCCTGATTTTATTACACCAAAGTTAGTTACTTTGAGGCTACAATACCAAATAACGGTGCCGATTGCACTCATTTGCAACGCAAAAATTTCAAGTTGCCCGCAAATAAAGACAATTTACAATCAAAGCCGGTAATTATTCAGTTTACAGCTCCTTAATCCATATATTCCTGAACTGCACCAGGCTGGAGGCACCCTGCAGCTTTCCTGTTTTTTCATTGATACCCCCGTGGTGCTGCAGTCCAATACGTCCGGGCTTTTCCATCCCGGGATTCCGAGCATTGTCTATCACGGTAATCCCGTTGTTGATAATGGTGATCCGGTCGCCCCTGGCGATAATGTCAAAGGCATTCCATTTGCCCACCGGCTGGTCAGCATTTATTGTTGGCACCGCAGCGGCTCGCTCTTCCGCCGAAAGGGATGCATCATTCCGAACCGACCACAATTCGCCCGATCCCACCGACCAGCACCATAGGTTGGCCTGTCCCGCGTTTTTCAACAGGATGCCTGAATCGGAATTAGGCCCCAATGGCTCAATGATCTTTCCGGAGGCATCGCGCAGGTAATCGCCATTGGGCAAAACAGTAGGCAAAGGGAAAAGATGATCCCCATAGCCTTTAAACCTCCATTCGATGTGAAGCTTGAAATCGTTGTACTCCTTCTCAGTCCATAGGTTTTTATCCCCTTTGGCCTCCGAGCGGGCATCGTAATCAATTACCCCGTCAATAACCGACCAGTGACCGTTATCTCCATCCGGTACTTTCCATCCTGCCAGATCTTTCCCATTAAAAAGGGAGGTGTAGCCTTCTGCTTCATAGATACTTTTTCCCTGGGACAGGCAATCAACGCCAGTTCCCATAAGCATAGCGCATACAATCATCAACGAGAAGAGTTTTTTCATAACAGTGATATTTTAGTTTAAATGAATTATTGCGTTTGCTTTATCTCAAATCCCAACAGCTTCAATCCCCTTTGAACATCTTCATTTTTCATGAACAGATTCCATAGCAAGCCACTGCGATAGTTTTCAATCATTACAGGGATCGGGCCCTGATCAATAGCCAAATAACGAGGGGTATACCATTTGGCACTAACACTGTAAGCATCATAAGGCCCATACTTTCCAATCAGCGAATCGGCCTCCTGGTACAGGTATTTCAACACCTGCATGGATTCTTCAGGAGTATAGGGAAAAGAGGACAAGGCTGCCGTTGGCGAGATAACTCCCAGATCTTCGGCTCCCGGATGATGGCCTGCATACCCATTCATGGAATAGCTGGAAGTCAACCCCCACTGCTTTTCTCCATAGCCTTTAAAGTTTTTGGGATTATCCAAGGCATAATGATAATGGATCAAGGCATGGTTTTGATTCAGGGTCCAGTAATCGGCATACTTGTCAGACAGGCCTTTGGGGTTCAATCCAAGGTAAGAGTAATGGGCCCAAAACAGCGGGCCTACCGGATCGTTATTGTGCTCGAAGTGGTCCAAAACAGTATGCAGCCCATAATATACCGTATCATGAGTAATCTTACCGTCACGGGCCCAGCCTTTATCATACACACTGGACTTGATGGGATGGGTGGGAGAAGAAGCTGCCAGCACATACATGATCAAACATTCGTTGTAACCGCCAACCGGGAAATTCATCTCCCAGTTATAATCAGGCGACCAGTGCCAGTACAACACGTCCTGCCCACCCTTGGTGTACCAGTCCCACTCCACTTCTTTCCAGAGCTTTTGAATATTGGCAGCCAGTTGCTGCTCTTGTGCATTTCCTCCTTTAAAATATTCAGCTACAGTAAGCAGTCCCTGGATCATAAAAGCCGTTTCCACCAAATCACCCCCATTGTCTTTTTTGCCAAATGGATGTACTTTCCCGGTAGGACCATCCAGCCAGTGAGGCCAGGCCCCGTGAAAACGATCCGCCTTTGAAAGGTAATCCACTATTTTCTGATACCTGGACAAAGCTTCCTGCCTGGTAATAAACCCGCGTTCCACGCCCACCAGTATAGCCATTACCCCAAAGCCGGAACCTCCCAAAGTGACCACCTCCTGATCATTATCAGGGTAAACATTGTCCATGTGGATGCGTTCGTGCGCCATACCGGAAGTAGGTTCTGCCCCATTCCAGAAATACTGAAAAGTCTGATGCTGGACCGTATCCAATAGTTGTTCTTCGGTCCACCTGGCTGCATGAAAGTGTTTTGCCGCTTTACTTCCCGGTTGATTTTTTGTCTGGGAGCAACCCCAAGCTATTATTGTTAGGGTAAAGACAATAAGTATTTTTTTCATTTTATCTGTTTTCAATGTGTTAAATCAGTTAAGTTTCGGGCACAGATTATATTTTGTTTAAACCTTATTTTGCTGTTTATCACTTCAATCCTACCGCAAAAAGATTAACATTTAAGGTTACTAAGGTTAGTGGATCAGGGTGTTATTATCTGTTACTAAGGTAACTAAGGTTTTTATGGTCTCTTTTAATCCGAAACCGTAAATTCAGGGTCCCACAAGGGAGGATTAAACCTTAACTTCGTGGCTTACACCTTAATAACCTTAATAACTTATGATCGACACACGATTCCTTAACCTCAAAAACCTTAAAACCTATGCCTTATAAAACTTCAGATAACGACCGTACAGCTGAAATAAATAAGTTTACCTAAGGTAACTAAAGTTGACTTTCCGACAATGCAAATCCGCGTAATCCGCCTTAATCCGCATAATCTTCTTTAAACAGGAAAGACTGCTCAGTAACATCCAGGCAGCCTTTCCTTCATAAAATCATAAGATAACTTATACCGGTTTATTTTTCAGCATTCATAATGGTGTTCACTTCCTCCACGGTCAGTGCCTTGTTAAAGAAGCGCAACTCGTCCAACATGCTCAAATCCGAATAATGTTTCCATTCCGAAAAATAAGGTCCTCCGGACATGATTACTAACAGTTTCACATTGGTCCAGTCCATCGGGAAGGTCATTTTAGCTTCCGCGGTTCCC
>DATGYU010000415.1:0-13476 GCA_035297625.1 Prolixibacteraceae bacterium | reverse complement strand
ATGTATTACCCAAATGTATAACAACACCATTTACAACAATGCCAATTTGGGTACCGCGGCCCGTAGCTTTAACTTCTGGAATGGCAACGCTGCCGTTGAAGCCAAAAACAATATTTCGTTTAAGCATGCCATGGAGCCTATCTTTAATGCGGAAGCGATTGTGAGCAACAATACTTTTTTAAAGAACGGCTCCGACAATACTGCATTTTCAGTAACAGCTGCCGACTTTATATCACTGGACAATACCGGTGTGGATGGACCCCGCCAGAGTGATGGCAGCCTTCCCCGGCTGGATTTCCTGAAACTGGCTCCCGGCTCTGATTTGATTGACAAAGGAGTGGATGTAGGTTTACCATATAGTGGTTCTGCTCCCGACCTGGGCGCTTATGAAGAAGGAGCTACTGAGACGACTGCGCCTACTGCAGGGGATGCTGAAAAGCCAGTGGTATCCTCTTTCTCTGTTCCTTCCTCTTCCAGCTCTCTGGAAGTGCCGGTTACATCCTTTACAGGAACCGACAATGTTGGCGTGACCGCTTACATGATCAATGAAAATTCCTCTACTCCCCTGCTTACCAATTCAAGGTGGGATACAAAGGCCCCGACCACTTATACCGCTTTGACCCCGGGCTCCAAGACCCTTTATGCCTGGACCAGGGATGCGGCAGGCAATGTATCGCAGTCGGCTTCAGAAGTGGTGAATATTAACTTTCAGGATAAAATGACCACCGGCATAACGGAAAATATTGCCGATGCCGTTAAAATTGATGTATATCCCAATCCCTGTGTAGACAATATTACGGTTCGTTTTTCTGAAGCGCCCCAGGCAGGCAGCCGTATCGACATATTTGATGTTGCCGGTAAAAGGGTAACATCACGTGAGATCACTACCCCGGAAGAAAACATCTCGCTCAGCGGGCAGGCCCCGGGATTATATCTGGTGAAGACTAGTGTTGGCTCCAAAGAGACAACAACTAAACTAATCCTAAGTAAATAGTTGAAATTTGATGCAACCAGTTATCCCCGTTGACTTATCAGTCACGGGGATTTTTTTTGACCGCGGGAAAGTTAAAGGGATCACAAATAATAAGAATGAACACAAATAATGAAATGATTAAGGAATGGTGCCATTGCATTATCAGGATCCATGTCAATTAATATTTGCTATCACTATTCCCAATTTTTTTCTCCAATGCATAGCTGATAACAGTTATCTTTTCATGGGAAGCCACAATAAATTTTATCCATCCATAACGATACTGTGAATTGATACCCATCCTAAAGGCCACGTACCGTTCTGTATTGGCAAGATTATACCAGGGGCCATTTGAAGGCCGGAATATGGATGGAGGCTCCACCCACATATATACAATACGATTGCTTTCCGACCAATTGGTGATACCTGCTACATTGGTTTTATACGCAATGGTATCAACCCAGCTTATGGTGGAATACTGTCCGTGCCCAATAATAAAGCATTCATTTTTGATGGCAACCTCTACCCCATTTTTCACACCAAGCATCATATACGGATAAGTATTGTTTCGATTAGTATTCTCTGTAGGATTACCTAAAAGATTTCTTTGGCTGATAATAATATCGTAGCTTCCATCTAAGTTGATGTCCAAAGAGTCTTTTCCGTAGTTAACATTTAGCAATGAGTCATACTTAAATGAAATCTGAAGGCCAGGATTTATTTCCCTGTAATTCATTGAATCATCATATATCCCGGCAAGGAAAGATGTTCCTGGTTCATCATCTTTTTTACATGCAGAAAGTAATAGCAGTAGTATAAACAGCCAGTATATTAAAACTTTCATGACATAGAGCATTATAAACCTTTAAAATTAAACATTATATATTTATCCAGTTAAATAAGTACACTATTTTTTCCGGACTGGTGAACCATTCAAACACTGTCTTTATAAAAGGCTTTAATATTTGGAATGTAAGGCAATCTTTAAAATCTTTATATATTCTTTATACTTTTTTACAGATACTTTATAATTCCTTTATGAAATCAGCAGCACTTTTGTTTGTTGAATTAAGCGCAGTTAAATCGCTTTATCCTGATTATTAACTGATTTAATCAGTCATCATAAATGCAATGTTATCAAATAGTAACAGTGTGGGCAATTCTTTATTAGCAAGGAAGATAAATATCTACTTTTGCCCAATAAATTGAAATATGGATATCAAGAATAAAAATAAAAAGTTTCCTCTCTTTTTGAATACCGGGGTCACTCATTATTTGCTTTCCATATTTATTATTGGACTGATGGCCCTGGTGTGTACCCCGCTTTCCAACCAGCAGGGCTATCATGTAGTATCTTTCATTCTTCTTTTTGTAGTTTCTATCCTGGCCACCTTTATGGGCATAGGACCTGTATTTGTGGCCGCCACGTTAAGCGCACTGGTATGGAACTTTTTCTTTATTCCGCCCAACCTTACCTTTCATATCGACAAGACGGAAGACATCCTGATGTTCTTTATGTTTTTCATCATTGCCCTTGTCAATGGGGTCCTTACCACCAAGGTAAGACGCCAGGAAAGGCTTACCCGGGAAAGGGAAGAACATACCAATGCCCTGTTTCAGCTGACCAGGGAACTTTCCAAAGCCAGCGGCATCGATGAGGTACTTACCATCGCTATTGACAAAATCAGCAACCATTTTTCAATGGCCGCCTTTTTTATCCTGCAGGATGGGAATAATATCCTTCATTCATCAGGGAGGCTTCAAAAGGAGAAAAAGCTTACCCCCGAGGAATACCTCATTGCCGAATGGGTGTTTACCCACTTGCAGCCTGCCGGCAGGTTCACCCATACCCATTCCGAGATGCAATACACGTTTTACCCTTTATCGGGTACCCGTTTAAATGCAGGGGTGGTAGCCGTTAAACCCGAAGAATTGTTTTCAGAAGATGAAAAAGCCTTCTGGGATACTTTCCTTACCCAGATATCCAATGCCCTGGAAAGGGAATTCCTGGGTGAACTGGCACAAAAGGCCCGTTTTCTGGTAGAGTCAGACCGACTGTACAAAACCCTGTTTAACTCTATCTCCCATGAGTTCCGCATACCGGTGGCTACCATCATGGGCGCTTCCGACTCACTGATGCATTCCATTCACCCGGAAAGCGTAAAGGCCGCCCTGTTCAACGAGATATTCACCGCTTCGCTAAGGCTGAACCGATTAATAGAAAACCTGCTGAACATGTCTCGCCTTGAAAGCGGACAGTTATCCGTGCGCCTGGACTGGTACGATATGAACGATCTGGTGTATAAAGTGGCGGAAGATCTGAACGAAGAACTGAAGTCTTTTACCCTGAAAGTGTCCATTCCCGAGGACATGCCTTTGGTAAAGGTTGATTTTGGCCTTTTGGAACAGATACTCTATAACCTGGTGTTTAACTCCACCCAATATGTGCCCCTGGGTTCAGAAATTGAATTAATCATCCGTTATGAGAACGGATTGCTGATTATTCACGTAAAAGACCGCGGACCGGGCTTTCCACAGGAGGCCATGGAGAACCTGTTTAATAAGTTCTACAGGGTTGATGGCAACAAGACCGGAGGGTTGGGACTGGGCCTATCCATTGTAAAAGGATTTGTGGAAGCCCACAAAGGCACTGTCAGCGTAAGAAACCGCAAAACAGGAGGCTCGGCGTTCACCATCCATATCCCTACAGAAAATTCAAACATTCAAAATCTATTACTGGGCCAATGAATGAAAATGAGAGCATACTGATTATTGATGATGAACTGCAAATCCGCCGGTTGCTGGAGATCACCCTGTCGGCGAGCGGTTACCGCATCCTTCATGCTTCCAGCGGAAAGGATGGGCTGGTCGAAGCAGCGACCACTAATCCCTCATTGATCATTCTTGACCTTGGCCTGCCGGATACCGACGGGCAGGAGATCTTGAAGAAGCTGCGAGAATGGTTTTTTAAACCCATCATTGTTTTGTCGGTAAGAAGTTCTGAAGATGATATTATCCGTGCCCTGGACAATGGGGCCAATGATTACTTAACCAAACCTTTCCGTAGTGGGGAATTGCTGGCCCGCATCAGGGCTGCCATCCGTGCAGGAGAAATAAAAAATGATGCCCCGGTGCTGGAGATAGGAGATTTAAGTATTGATAAAATCAACCATATTGTGCGTAAGAACAAAGAGATACTTAAACTTACCTCCACCGAGTTTTCACTGCTGTACCTTTTGGCCAGAAACCAGGGAAGAGTGCTTACCCATCAGCATATCCTAAAGGAAGTATGGGGTTATGGCTATGTGGAACAGACCCAATACCTTAGAGTTTTTATTGCCCAACTGCGCAAAAAGATTGAAGACAATCCTTCCAAACCAGTCTACCTGATCACTGAATCAGGAATCGGTTATCGTTTTGGCGATTAGATTGTTATACTTCTTAAAGTGCGTATAAGTAAACACAACTTATTTTTCAAATAAAAAGAATTAATATTTACCTTTTTTCATGTCAGATCATAAACATTCCAACACTTTAAATAAAGTAACTTTCGCCGGATTATTAATAACCATCGGCATTGTATTTGGAGATATCGGTACCAGTCCCTTATATGTTGTCAAGGCCATTATCTCGGGAGCCGATCAGTTGAGCAAGACGTTGGTATATGGCGGGCTGTCCTGCGTCTTCTGGACCCTGACCCTCCAGACCACCTTAAAATATGTGATTATTACCCTAAGGGCTGATAACCATGGGGAAGGTGGAATCTTTGCCCTGTATGCCCTGATGAAGAAGAAGTCGACCTGGGCGGCCACCTTAACCCTTATTGGGGGAAGCGCCCTTTTGGCCGACGGAGTGATCACCCCTTCCATTACAGTGACTTCCTCCATTGAAGGGTTGCTACTGGTAAACCCCCATATACCTGTATTGCCCGTTGTGCTGATTATTATCTCCCTGTTGTTTTTTATCCAGCAGTTTGGCACCCGTTTTATCGGCAATTCCTTTGGCCCCATAATGGTGGTTTGGTTTGGCATGTTGGCCGTCTTAGGCTTTAACCAGATAACAGCCCATCCTGAAATTATAAGTGCCCTAAACCCTTATTATGCCTATGACTTCCTGGCTCACTACCCGCATGGGTTTATCCTTCTGGGGGCAGTGTTCCTTTGTACCACCGGGGCCGAGGCCCTGTATTCTGATCTTGGTCACTGCGGAATCAACAACATTCGCGTTTCATGGATCTTTGTCAAAATATCACTGATCATGAATTATCTGGGGCAGGGTGCCTGGTTAATGAACCATCCCACCCTTACCGAGGATTTGAATCCCTTCTATGCCATTATGCCCCAATGGTTCCTGTATCCGGGAATATTAATCTCAACGGCAGCAGCAGTGATTGCCAGCCAGGCCCTGATCACCGGTTCCTATACCCTGATCAATGAGGCGGTATCTTTAAATTTCTGGCCCAAGATAAAGGTGCTGCATCCAACTACGGTTAAAGGCCAGGTATATATTCCGTTTGTAAACTGGTTTTTATGGATCATGGTATGTTTTGTAGTGCTCTTCTTTCAGGAATCTTCCAATATGGAGGCCGCCTACGGTCTGTCGATCACCATTACCATGATGATGACCTCCCTGCTGTTGATCCATTACCTGTACCAAATGGAAGTGCCCATGCCAATGATTGCCTTTCTGGCCTTTTTGTTTGGGTCGATCGAAACCTCTTTTTTGATTGCCAACCTTCATAAGTTTGCCAATGGCGGATGGTTCTCCATCGCCCTGGCCTTTGTTTTCATGCTCATCATGATCGGATGGTTCTTTGGCCGGCGCATCAAAAACCGCCATATCAGTTTTGTCAATGTCAACAAGTACCTACACCTGTTTGAAGATCTGAGCAACGATAAGTCCGTCAGACCGATTGCCTCCAACCTGGTATATATTATCAAGGCCAACAAAATGTATGAGATCGAATCCAAGATCATGTATTCCATCTTCAACAAACAACCCAAAAGAGCCAAGACCTATTGGTTATTACATATTGATATAGTGGATGAGCCCGATACGTTTACCTATGAAGTGAACCAGTTTATTCCGGGAACACTGATCCGCATTGATATCCATCTGGGATTTAAAATAGAGCCTCGCATCAACCTCTACTTTAGAGATATTGTAAACGATATGGTGGCCAATGGAGAGATAAAGCTCACCAGCTTTTATGAATCGCTCAAAAAGCATCATTTCCCGGGTGACTTCATGTTTGTCAACCTCGACAGGATGATGACTCAGGACTATAAACTTTCCACTTGGGAAACCCTGATCATGGGTCTCCATTCATTTACCAGACTGCTAAGTATCAACGATGTCAAATCCTATGGACTGGATACCAGCAGTGTGATCGAAGAGAAAGTGCCTATTATGATTGAACGCCCCCTGACAAGAAAGATCAAAAGAATTGCATAAAGAATAGGAAAATAACTATCAATCCAATAAAATAAGGAATAAGAAATAAGAAAAAAGGAATGTAAAACGATGCTATAATCTCACTTAACTGTACTTCCTTATTTCTTATTTTTTATTTCTTATTTCTTTGGATATTGAATATTTAATCACCAATATCCAACATGAGTTCCTCCTATTTCCATTGCTTCACTGATATCCATACCTTCAATTGCTAAACAAATACTTGTTAGAAGAAATTACTTGTGTTTTTTTAAGGAGTAAATGGTTGGATGGTTAAGGGCATGGGGCAAGGAGCCTGGGGCTTGGGCCTTGGAGCATGCGGTGCAGTCATTGGTCAGGTTCGTCCCTCCAGTCCCCAGCTTCCCCAAAGTCCCACGAAATCGATGTGGGCAATATGTTTAAAATCCCCAATAACCCTAATTAAAATTCCTGCTTTGCTGCCCTTTTGTTTACTGCCGTTTTATTTGTAATTTTCCATTGCTAAAAAACCTTTAACTAACTATCATGGCAAATAAAATCAACAGAAGAGACTTTATCAAGGGAACAGCTGTTCTATCGGCAGTAACTGTCTTAAACCCGATGACCGTTTTTGGTACCCGTGCCAATTCAGCTGTGCGCATTGGAATCATTGGAACCGGTGGGCGCGGTTTGAGTGTGATCAGCACCATGTCGGCCAATAACAATATTCACATTGCTTCGGCTGCCGACTTATTCCAGGATAAATTATCGGCAGGCGTAAAAGAACTCAACGCCCTTAACAAAGCCAAAGGGTTCGCGGATGTAGCCGCCTCTGCCCAGTTTACAGGTTCAAAAGCCTATTTGCGCTTACTGGAAAATAAAGATATCGACGCCGTGTTAATCTCCTCCCCTGCCTATACCCATGCAGAGTTTTTGGAAGCAGCGGTGGATTACGGAAAGCATATCTACTGCGAGAAACCCGTATCGGTGGATGTGGCAGGATGTAAACGTATCGAACGGGCAGGCGCCAAAGCCGATGGTAAACAAAGCATCGTCATTGGCTTCCAGATTCGCCATGCCTCGGCTTATGCCCAGATGGCCGAGCAGATTCATAACGGTGCTATTGGCGATATCGTCAATGTCCAGCTGTTCTATTTAAGCTCAGGCAGCCCTTTCAAGCCATTTCCCAACGTCAGTGAGGAGGAACTGATGATTCGCAACCAGTATAAATTCAATGCCCTGTCCGGTGGCATCCTGTTAGACCAGGGCATCCACATGCTGGACGTGTGCAACTGGATATTACAGAGCAACCCTTTGTCTGCCCGTGGCTTTGGAGGCCGCAAGGGAGCCATCAGCTATGGAGACACCTGGTCCAACTTTGAAGTAGCCTACCAGTATCCAAACGATATCAATGTTAGCCTGCACTGCTCACAAGTAGGACCCACTTTTGGCGATGTGTGTGCCCGTTTTATCGGCACCAAGGGAATTGCAGAAGCTCACTATAGCGGCGGAGTGTTTATCGAAGGGGCCAATCCATGGGATTCGGGTATTTTGCGCCATACCCAGGACAACCTGTCGCCCGATCTGATAGCCAAAGGAGCAACAGGGCAATCGCTGCACGATTCGGACAAGAACAAGGGTACTTCTTTTATCAAAAGTATCGAATCAGGCAACTACCTGAATGAGACTGCCTCGGGAGCCGCCTCTACCCTATCGGCCATTTTAGGCAGAAATGCCGCCATCACCAACCAGGAACTCACCATGGAAGAAATACGCTTTTTGGAGGAACACCTGGATGCCAACCTAAACCTTCAACAATTTGACAAATAAGCACCTGAAACTTGAAACCTGAAACTTTCCTACAAATTAAAGTTCCAGTTTAAATTGGCGGCCATTCCCAGCGATTGCAGTTTTACCCCGGCAAAGCCAATATCGGTTAGGGGTATTTTCATATAGGGCTGCAAGCTGATGCTTACTCGCTTGCTTAAGCGCTGCTCAATGGTAGCCTGCAAATTGACCACGCTCAGCCAATGCCGGTTCTGGTTCACAACCCGGTAGTTGAGCGGAGTGTTACTATCAGTTTCCGCGTAAGTGAAACGGTAATCTTCCCTGAGCATGATATAGGACGAAAGCCCTGTGCCCATGCTCAGCGTACGATCTTTGCCCTTTATAAATGTATAACTGAGGTTCAGGGGAATATCCAGTACCCGGCAGTCCGCATTGACCCTTTGGGGATAATACTCGCTCCAGATATTGTTTTTGGGCTTATAATCCTGAAAGCCCGTCTCATAAAGTTTCTTGGCATAGATACCCCCGGTTGTGACATTCCAGTTTTTTGCAATCTCATAGCTCACCAAAAGGCCAACATCATTGCCCATGCTCCCGTTGTTAAGGTTACTTACCCCGTTATAGGCAGGAGCCGCCATCACGCTCAGGGCCATTTTACGCGCCGATCGCTCCGCTTCAGGCTGTTGCCCTGCCTCATCAATGGCAAAGATGGGTCCTTCAACCCTTGTAGCTTTCTCCTTTTCAGGCACTACCGGTTCGGTAACCGCAGTGTTTTCTTCCCTGGCAATGACTACAGGCTCCGAGACCGTATTTTGCCGGTTGTAGAGCTGAAGGCTATCCCCTTTTGTTGTTTTTCCCTGAGTGGTGTCCGCTGCAGGAGAGGAAGTCAATGTTTTATCTTTCCCGTGCTTCTTCAGGGCCAGTTGACTTCGTGTTGAAGCAAGCCTTTTATCAGCCGTTTTTTCTTGTTTTAGGACAGCCAAATCTTGGCTCTCCCTTTGGGTGGACTGATCTTTTTGGGTTTGCTCGCGAGCCCGGATATCGGCCTGTGAGCTATCTTTCCTTTCAACATTGGCCTGTTGTTGAATGGGCCGGCTGTCATCAGGGATTAAAGTACGCAGCATGAAAAACAGAAATACCAAGGCAGCCACCGCCCCAATGCGTGTTAGCCACAGGATGGCGCCCTTTCTGCGATCATACCGGTCGAGGCGCTGCTCCATCTTTGACCATTCACCCTCAGGAAGTGCATAGGGGTCTTTTTCCGGATTCAATCCTTCCCGAAACAGCTGGTCAATATCTTTTATATTCCTGTTGGTCATTTTCCTGATTCGCTTTCATGACAGACACACCTGTGTGGTGATCTGTTTTGACATTCTTAACTTTATCAATAATAAGATGATAATCGATTGTGGCACGGATAACATCTGCTGCAATTTTTGGCGAGCCTTGTAAAGATTGGAGCGCGAGGTACTGGCACTGATCCCGGTCATGGCGGCGATTTCCTCATGCGAGAAACCATCGACGGCATATAGGTTGAAAACCATGCGGTAAGCCGGTGGAAGACGCTGAATCATGGAGAGCAAATCCTCGTAATCCAGCTGGTGCTCAAGGGCCGGTTCATCGGGCTTTTGTTCCGACTTTTCCAGCCCCACCAATTGGGTCCATTTCAAATTCGAACGGTAATAGTCGATACAGGCATTGTACATGATCTTACTGATCCATGCCAGAAAAGGCCTGGCGGGATCATATTTCTCAATGTTGGTAAATGCCTTAAAAAAACCTTCATTCAGTATTTCGGATGCCTCGTACTGATTCCCGGCATAGCGCAGACAAATTTTCATGGCAAAACCATAAAGCTTTTTATATAACAGTTCCTGACTTTTGCGCTCCTGCTGCAAGCAACCATCAATAATTTGCTGTAATTCATCTTCAACCATCCATGTATACACTAAAGGTTGCAGATTTTAACGATTGACCCGTTGCTTTGTTCAATAGTTCATATTTTATGTCAATAATCTTTATGCCTGACAAAATAAATAGTTAAAAATACGACCCTTCAGATCCGTTCCATCCTTGCCCGCCCAACCATGATCCTCGCGTGGCAGGCGGGCGTGTTCCTATCTTTTCATTTTTATCATTCTTCGCTTAATCCGCTCGATCAGCGTTCCTATTCTCCTCCACTTTTATTCTGGGTTCTTTTTCAGGGTGAAAGTTCGCGATATGCTGAAACCCCACCTGAAACCACCCTTGGTCCATGAGCTGCTGGTACTGGGGATAAACTGATTCTCCAGGATGGCCGTGGAATTGGTAAAGATGAAATTAAACACATGACCCCCCGTTTCCATCTCCAGCCCCAGGCCCAGTGGATTGTAAAAACGAAATCCCTTCTGCTGCAAAAAATAATCCTTGCTCTGTCTGCTCCTTAGACTTAAAAAATAATCGCCAATGACTGACATTCGCCGGGTAACTTTCATGCGGCCTCCAAAGCCCAGCCCGAACAGATCATTCATATCCATAAAAGTCACATAGTTCCTGCGGACATAGGTGGGCATCAGGGCCAGCGAAAGATTTTCACTGAACTTACGGGCCATGATGGCCTGGGCCACAAAACTCATCCGGTCGGTGAATTTCTGAAAATCAGCATCCGAGGTAGCCAGCTTTTCCTTTTCCATTCCTGAGAGCACCGCGTTGCCAAATAAGGTGAGCGAGAAAGGCTGCCTGTTATCGGCCGTTTGCCTGATTAACCGGTATTTGGGCTTGAAATAGAACAACTGTTTCTGGCTGGTATTGCTTCCATTGGGCGAACCCTTGGTACGCCCAACTCCCAGGCTAAGCCGATCGCTCAGCCCGTAATCAAATCCAATGAGGATGTCCGATGAATTATCCAGCCCGTAAAAGGTGTGGATGCCCCCAAAGTCCCCCGCGATATCGCCAAACCGATGCATCACCACAAAAAGCAGATCGTGATGGTGTACCGTCTCGCTGGACTGGCCGTTGACGATCTGCGGCGATTTAAAGCTGGCGCTCACCGCTGCCTTACCCGTTTCAGGAGTGAGATCCTCCATCATCTTATCCAGCTCCTGCTGACCCTTCACCGCTGTGCCTGCCAGCAACACAATCAATAATAGTAAGGTTTTCATGGGCTTTTTTTTATCTGTTTACCTGGGTTGGATATTTCCAGTACCAAAGCACTTAAGTGCCTATGTGAATGTCTGATCGTTTTTACATTGGTACTTCTTGACTTTGACACGTTGTTACTTAATCTCACTTTTGCGGGGCGCAGTTGCCAATCCACATGTTCAGTGAATCGCGTGTGGTCTTGGGTAGCGGTGCATTCCCCTGGGGCATGTCGGCCCTGTCCTGGATCACCCGTATATAAAAATGATCCAGGTGAACCTTTACCCCCTCGTAAGTGGTGAAATTTCCCGTTCCCGGGGAATTGCCTCCCTGGTGACAGGTGATACAATTACGCGAAATGACCTTGTTCACATAGTTGTCCCAGGTGATATCCATTCCGGGATACTGGGGTGTACAGTTTCCCGTCCCGGGAGTTTCCTGAACCGTCTCAGGAGCCATGTTGTCACATCCTACCATCAGTAGCAACAGCAGGGCTATCAATATTTTGAATCTTCTTCTCATGGGTTAATCATTCATTTTAGTCTTGTGCAAATATGTATTGAAATGACCCCTGACTGTTAGTTCCTCACAACTGACAAATTGAAGGACTGAAGGACTGATCAAAGTGCTCATTTTCACATCTTCACAATGCCCATCTTCTCATTGCTCATTATTTCATTGCTCATCTTCTCCTTGCCCCTTGTCCCCTGCTGCTCCTTGCCCCCTGCCTCCGTCTATACTGCTTTCAAATACCTGCCCGGGAAGAGGAGGGGCTTCCCCGGGCAGGAAGGGAACTGTGCCCCGCCCGATCAGTCATGGCATAAAATGATCGTTGCAGTTGTTGGCAGGGCCGGGCACTTCTCCCCGGATCCATCTTGTTTTTCCTTGGCACTGTAGCCCATGCCGCGGGCGATAAAGGCAAAAGACTTCCACCTGTCATTGCCTACGCCCACAAAACAGCCCTTCCAGAAAGATCAGTAACCGTAGCCGCCACCGCCGCCCGAGGTAGAAGTGGAATTCACCTTGGCCAGGGTAGCCTTAATTTCACCCCCGGGAATATTTACCGAATGAATCTGGATGTATATTTTCCCTGCGGCCAGATCCGTGGCCTGATCGGCAGTTAAAGTGGCAGTACCCGAAAAGGTTCCGCTGGTGGTTTGGGTAAATCCCGTGATGGGGATAATCACCGGACCCGCGTCATGAAAGTGCATAGCGGCGGCGTTGGAGCTCAAACCGCTCCAGTTGAAGCTATAGGTAAGCACCATGGTGTTGGTATTAAAGGAGGCCGTGGCGTTCCCGGTGGCCGAGGTAACGACCGCATCACCCGACTTGACAAAACTGCCCGAATACTTAACCGTCATATCGGTAACGGTTTGATCATTCTTATTGCAGGCTGAAAATCCAAACAGAAAAACAAAAACGGTAATTAAAACCGACCGGCCATCTACCGGGATAAAATTGATAATTGTTTTCATGGCTTCAAGTATTATAAGTGAATAAATAATGTAATATTTCAACGTGTGCTAAAGGCCTTTTAACAAATGCTTGTACAAACAATACGGAGTGAAATCAGGAATCGCTGCCTGGAAATCAAATTTAAAATACATTTTTGTCTTTTATTTTCTTTCTTCCTGTAAATGGTGCCCGATGGCCATTGTCTGCCGGCCACGAATGGCCAGCTTGTTCGGGCAAATTAGTCAGCCGCCTGAAGATTATCGCTATCGTTTATTAAAAAGGTTTAACATCTAAAGTTGTGCTTCAAAACATGGTAACGATCATAGCATAATCAATCTACTAAAATATGTTGATGTGGTAATATTTTAACAACCCATGGATAACTTGTTTTTTTCTCAATTATCGCCTTTCCATTGCTAGTATCTGTACTAATGCGAATCAAGGTTTTAGCAGGATGTGTTAAAAAAAACTCAACATGGCTGGTCATTGAGGCATCCATCTGTTCCAATAAATGATTCCTTCGCTTACAAACAAAGTTCAGTGTCAAGTAATATCCAGGATGGATCACATTTGGTATTTAAATACTATTTATATACTATTCTAATACTAAAACCTTTATATTAGTATTAGAATAGTATATAAGTAGTACTTTATATGCATACCTGGTCCAAATGGATTTACTATTTATAGGAAGAAGTTTATTATTTTACTGGCATTTGGTAGGATCCTAT
>DATGYU010000414.1:0-20834 GCA_035297625.1 Prolixibacteraceae bacterium | reverse complement strand
AAGAAATAAAAAGCTCTTATAAAGGAAGATAAAAAGGGAGGTTTTCAATTTGGCAAGGGCACAGGAAAAACGGTTTTTTATTCTATAGAAATGTTAAAACCAGGGGAGGGATGAGCCGTTTGCTTTATAATTCTTATAATTTGTTCTGTTCTGTTGGATAATAAACTGAAAGCCTGTGCTTTTGATTCTTCCAAAGTGAT
The DNA here is from genome assembly GCA_035297625.1 of Prolixibacteraceae bacterium. GTDB lineage: Bacteria > Bacteroidota > Bacteroidia > Bacteroidales > Prolixibacteraceae > Aquipluma. The sequence goes on along the minus strand of DATGYU010000414.1, from coordinate 20,634 downwards.
GGGCCCGTTGACAATGGAAAATGCGGCTGTTATTCCCTGGAGGTAAAGTTCGGTAAGGTCATCTGAAATAATAGCGCCAAGGGCAATGGCCGGTACTTTATGCTTTTGGGCAAGGCGTGCCACCCCGCTTACAGTTTTGCCAAAGGCCGTCTGGCTATCAATTTTTCCTTCTGCAGTAAAGACAAGGTTGGCGTGGGAGATATGCTCTTCCAAACGGGTTAGCCCGCTTACCAGTTTGAATCCGGGAACCATGCGGGCCTTACAGAAGGTCATCAGCGCCGCACCAAGGCCCCCGGCAGCGCCTGCTCCTTCACAGGTGGAAACCTGTTTATTAAATTTCTTTTCAAGGATAGCCGCATAATGCGCCATCCCTTCTTCTAATCTGACAAGCATTTCAGGGGTTGCCCCTTTTTGAGGACCAAATACATAGGTGGCTCCTGATGGGCCCAACAGGGGATTCCGAACATCGCAGGCCACGGTAATCTCAGCTTTGGCAAGCAGAGGATGAATGGCAGAAATATCAATGGAATGGATTTTGGAAAGGGAAGCCCCTCCTGGGGATAATTTCTCTCCTTTGGAATCATATAGTCCCGCTCCAAGAGCCTGGGCCATACCCATTCCGCCGTCATTGGTGGCGCTGCCTCCAATGGCAACTACTATCTTTGTATACCCTGCCTCCAATGCCGCCTTGATTAAAAGGCCGGTTCCGTATGTCGAAGTAAACAATGGATTTCTCTCATCAGGAGAAAGCAGTTCAATTCCTGAGGCTGCTGCCATTTCAATAACAGCGGTCTGTTTATCACCTAATACGCCATAAAAAGATGAGATAGGTCGGTTAAGGGCATCAACAGAAGGGGCTGAAATAATTTTTCCGTTAGTAGCCTTGACAAGGGCATCAATAGTGCCTTCACCACCATCGGCTACCGGAATGGAAATGATGGTTGCCTGAGGCATGATGCGCTTGATTCCTTCACAAATGGCATCGGCAACTTTTGTAGCGGAAAGACATTCTTTAAACGAATCGGGGGCAACGACAATTTGCATGATCAATGGCTGAATAAGGGAGTTACAGCTGTAAAGTACGTAAAAATCATGGTTGGTAAGGTCATCCAAAAGCGATTTTTTACCCGAAGATTTTTCCTGGAAGTAGTAAGGCCTTGAAAAAAAACTAAGACAGGAACAGTTACCAGTCGGTAAGCTGTTCCTGTCATACTGCAACTATTTATTTATCAGGAAATTGTACTATTCGCTGAAAAAGGGTACTAATTTCCCTTGAAAAGGACGGGATCTCATAAGGCTCAAAGGTGCTATGAGTTCCTTTGTTTCAAATTTTATAGAACCATTTATTTGCTGCAGTTCTTTTTTTAGTGATGTGATTTCAGAATTTAACTTATTGTCCGGGGTGAATGCTGTTAAAATGTAAAGTATGAATCCTACGATAAATAACCTTAACATGCTTTTAATAATTTTAGTATTTTCTGAAATTTTAAACGCTGGGTATTTTGGAATATTGCCTATAAAGTGCTCAGGCGAGGGCCCAAGGACATTAAGGTCCTTAAGGCCTAAGGGGCAGATGGGGATTTAAACTTTAAACCAGTTAGTGGCTTGATCTTCTGAGAGAAAGCTCCAGGCCACTATGCGGCTTTGCTTTTGTCCCTGGCCCATTTCAATGGTTTGAACCTGGGCAGCTTTAACTTTTTTTAATGATTTATAAATGCCATACAGGTTTGATTTTTGAGATACCAAGGAGCTAAACCAAAGGCATTGATCCGCAACCTCGGAGCTTTGCTTAATCATGCGGCGCACAAATTCTGCTTCTCCTCCTTCATAATAAAGTTCATTGCTTTGGCCGCCAAAGTTCAGTGATGGGGAAGCTTCATTACCTGTCAGGTTACGTGATTTGCGCATGTTGCCTTCCAGGGCCTTTTCTGCGGAAGAATGAAAAGGCGGGTTGCACATTGAAAAGGCGAAAACTTCTTTTTGGCGTATGATATTGCTGAAGATATTGGAGGGGTCGCTTTGCAAACGACAATCCACCGCTCCTTTTAAAGAAGGGTTGGAAGAGATAATCAGTCTTGCCGATTTCAGGGCCACAGGGTCAACATCAGAGCCTACAAATTGCCAGCCATAAGCGGTATGGCCAATGATAGGGTAGATGCAGCTGGCCCCTGTGCCGATATCCAGCACCCTGACTTTTGCTCCCGAAGGAATATTTCCTTTGTTGGACTGGGCCAATAAATCGGCCATATGGTGGATATAATCGGCCCTGCCAGGAATGGGTGGACACAGATAATTGGCTGGAATTTCCCAAAAGCTGATACCGTAATATTGTTTTAAAAGGGCCTTGTTAAGCATTCTTACAGCCTGGGGATCGGCAAAATCAATACTTTCAGTGTTGAATTTATTGGGTTGGACAAACCCTTCCAGTTCAGGGCAGGCTTTGACCAGCAGCTTGAAGTCATACCTTGAACGGTGAGGATTGCGCGGATGCATCAGGGATTTGCTTTTATCGTTGGAAGATAGTGTATTGTTCACTGGAAGTTTTTTAAGGGTTAAAGGGCAAAGGTACGAAAGTTAGAGGATCGGTTGAGATTTTCCTCCGCTGTGGCCTTAAGGACTTTAAAGACCTTAAGGTCCTTAAGGCAAGGCTGAGGAAAGGGCAGGCGCACAACTGATTACTGAACACTGCCTTCTGCCCATAAAAAAAGGGAAACGGCCTACTGCCACTTCCCTTTTTTGAAGATCAAAAGTTAGAAGAACCTATAATTAGCTTAACAGGGTCTTTACTTTTTCTGAAATATCTTTACCATCGGCCAGTCCTGCAAGCTTTTTGGAGGCAATGCCCATCACTTTGCCCATTTCCTTGATGCTGGTAGCACCGGTTTCAGCAATCACCGCCTGGACGGCTTGGGTTAATTCCTCGTCCGTCATCTTTTTAGGGAGATAAGATTCGAAAATGCCTACCTGAAACATTTCATGGTCATAGAGGTCTGTTCTGCCCTGTCCTTTATAGATCTCGGCAGATTCGGTGCCCTGTTTGGCCAGTTTCTGGATGATCTTTAGGGCTTCCGCGTCAGAGAGTTCACCGGAGCCACCTGCGGCAGATTTAGCCTCCAGCATCACCTTCTTTATTCCACGTAAAGCCTCCAGTTTTTCCTTTTCCCGGGCTTTCATTGCCTCAAGGATATCACTGCTTATTTGGTCGAATAGATTCATGATAGGTAAAATTTAATCAACGTTGTCGTGTAAGAATGAATTATTGTCACGTAAAATTACATCATTATTTTCATCAGGAGAAATAGAAAAACGGGAAAGCTTTTCTTCGACTTTCTTTTTCAGACCGGAAAAGCGCATGTTTTTACGGCGGTAAGCAGGTATGTTTTCCAATTCATCCACAGTTTCGTCGTTGGTTTGGGTATAATCCACCGGCTCATCCATTTCCGGGTAGGTTTCTTTTTTAGGAGCATTGCCGTATAGTCCTTCAAATTCATCAAAGACACTGGAGCCCAGTTCAAATTCAAAAGACTTTTGCTTTACATTTTTTGAGCCGTACAGTTCATTTTCAACGCTGGCCTTTACTTCTGACTTAATGGTGGGCATAATTTCGGGAGCATCATCCGTTAGTACATGATAGGTTTTCTCCTGGTTTTTGTTGATGGCCATTTCCGGGATGCTGCTGGTGCTGAAACCGGTAGCAATGATTGTTACGGAGATTTTATCACCCAGTACTTCATCCACTCCATTTCCCCAGATCAAATCGGCAGAGTTACCTGCTTTTTCCTGAATGAAATCCGTGATTTCGCCAATCTCATCCATGGTGATTTCTTCCAGTCCGGAAGTGATATTTAAAAGGATATTGCGAGCTCCCAAAATATCATTGTTATTCAACAGGGGTGAATTCAGGGCTTCTTCCACTGCTGTAATGGCACGGTTAGGTCCGGAAGCCACACCAGTACCCATAAGGGCCACTCCGCTGTTGCGCATCACGGTTTCCACATCAGCAAAGTCAACATTGATATAACCCGGAACGGTGATGATTTCTGCGATTCCCTTGGCAGCTGTTGCAAGGATATTATCGGCCTTGGCAAAAGCGTCAGAGATCTTGAAATCACCGTACATCTCGCGTATTCTTTCGTTGTTAATGACCAGTAGCGAGTCGACATGGGTTTCCATGGCAGCGATACCTTCAACGGCTTGTTTGATACGACGGCGACCTTCATTTCTAAAAGGAATGGTTACAATGCCAACGGTTAATATCCCCAGTTCCTTGGCAGCCTGTGCAATCACAGGGGCACCGCCCGTACCGGTACCCCCGCCCATTCCAGCGGTGATGAATACCATTTTGGTACTGGCGCCCAGGATGCTTTTCACATCCTCTATGTTTTCAATGGCAGCTTCACGCCCTGTCTCGGGTTTGTTACCTGCACCGCGGCCTTCTGTAAGAGAAGCACCCAGCTGTACTTTTAATGGAACCGGGCTGTTGAGCAGCGCCTGTGAATCGGTGTTGCATACCATAAAGTCCACATCGCGGATGCCTTGGTAGTACATGTGATTGACTGCATTTCCACCGCCTCCTCCAACACCAATTACCTTGATGATTGAGCCTAAATTGGAGGCGATATCAAAATTCATTATTTCGTTTGACATGATTTCTATATTTTTCTGGTTAATGATTCTGGTTTATTGTGGTTGATCCGTTCCGGCAGCGTTGTCTTCGAAGAATCTGGTAAACTGACGGGAAAACCAGCTATTGGTATCTTCATTGGTTTCCCCGTGGCTTCCATTTTTCTTTTTGGATTTTATCTTTGCAACCGGCTCTTCCTTGGATTGAAGCTTTGGTTCTTCTTTTATCACCTCGTTGATGATCACAGGAGCTGTTTCAAACAATTCAAAGGATTTATCTTCATCAAGATTGATAGAAAATTCATCCTCCCTCATGATCAATTCAACTACATCTTTTGGATTTTGGAAGGCACGGTTAGGGTTGACATCAAAGCCAGTGGCAATAATTGTTACACTGATCTGATCGCCCAGTCGTAAATCCATACCATTTCCCCAGATAATAGTGGCATCCTGACCAGCGGCATCCTGTAAGTAGTCGATGATTTCGCCAATTTCGCCCATGGTAATCTCCTGAGTCCCGGAAATAATATTCAGCAGGATATCTTTGGTTCCCTTGATGCTGCTGCTATCCAGTAAGGGGGATTCCAGGGCCTGCTGCACAGCCATCATAGCACGGCCTTCCCCGGTAGCGTATCCTGTTCCCATGAGGAATACTTCGCTTCCGGCCATTACAGTGCATACATCGGCAAAGTCGATATTGATATTTCCGTGAAGGGTAATAATTTCGGCCACTCCTTTTACAGCGGTGGTAATAATATTATCGGCTTTTTTAAATGCCACGGAGGCTGTCAGGTTACCATAAATTTTATGCAGTTTCTCGTTGCTGATGACCAGCATACTGTCGACATGTTGCTTTAGTTTATCGATGCCAGCGCGAGCCTGATCGTACCTTCTTTTTCCTTCGGCAGGCGAGGGCAGGGTAACTACAGCAATGGTTAGAATGCCCAGTTCACGAGCCAGCTTTGCAATTACAGGAGCCGCCCCGGTTCCGGTACCCCCGCCCATTCCAGCGGTAATAAATACCATCTTGGTGGTTCCTTCCAAAACATTACGCACATCGTCCAGGTTTTCAATTGCCGCTTGTTCTCCCTGTGTGGGCAGATTTCCCGCACCACGGCCTTCAGTCAGGGTAACGCCCAGTTGAATGCGGGTAGGAACCGGATTATTTTGCATTGCCTGTGCGTCGGTATTGCAAATGATAAAGTCAACACCTACAATGCCCTCTTCAAACATGTGTTTGACGGCATTACATCCACCTCCTCCAACCCCAATTACTTTGATGATTGAAGAATTTGCATGCGCTATTCCGAAGTCAAAAATCTCATCGATCATAAGGCAGACATGATTATATTAGTTTTCTTAGGTCATTTCAGCGTCAGCGGAGGTTTCTTCGAAAAAACCAATCACCCCTTGCACAATCTTCTTCTGCATCTTTTCTACAAGACCGGGTTCATTGGATTTGATCTTCATCTTCTTCCTCTTTTTGCCCACCAATCCTTCTTCCTGGGCTGCCAATTTCAACAGACCAAGAACGGTTGAAAAGCGTGGGTCATTGACATCTTTTCTTGCAATAAAGTTGTTTAGGTTGGGTTTCCCTTTTCTCACATCAAAGCCGGTGCGGAATTTGATCAATTGGCTAAGGTTGGGAAGCAGCGAAGTTCCTCCGGTAATAACGATGCCTGCACCCAATTTGTCGGCATAACCTGATTTTTTGATCTGAAAGGAAAAGCCATCCACTATTTCCTCCACCCTGGCCTGGATAATATTGGCCAGGCTTTTAAAGGAGATCTGCCTGGGTTCCCATCCCTGGATGGGGATGGTTACCACCTTGTCCTCAGGGGCAAAATCAGCGATGGCTTGTCCAAATTGTATCTTTAAGGATTCAGCCTGCCGGATGGTGATATTGCAGCCTTCTTTGATATCGTTGGTAAGTACATTGCCTCCAAAGGGGACCATGGAAGTATAACAAAGCACTCCTTCACAAAAGATGGAGATCTTGGTAGATCCCCCACCAATGTCTACCAGCGCGACGCCTGCTTCTTTTTCATCTTCTGTCAATACCACCTCGGAGGAGGCAATAGGATCTAAAATGGGTTTGTTGACATGGATCGAGCCTTTATTGAAACAGGTGGTAATGTTTCTGTTATACAGTTCCGGGGCGACATGCAATTTGAAGGTGCCTTCCATTTTTTCGCCGATATAGCCTACCGGGCTTGTAATGCCTGTTTCGCCATCAACGGTATAGAATTCAGGGTTAATGTGATAAATGGACATCCCTTCGGGAACAGGGGTCTGGCGAGCCTGTTCGGTCATTTGTACAATATCGGATTCTGTGACACATTTATCCCTGCCGGTAATGTTTCGGGGTATACGGACCGTTTGTGTGGTCAGTTGTTGGCCCGAAATATTGACAAAAACATTTTCGATGTGATTGCCACATTCTTTTTCCGCCTGGTTGACAGCATCGTTTATAGCGGCAAAAGCCTCTTCGACATTTAACACCACTCCACGTTTGATGCCACGCGAAGCACTATGTCCTAACCCGATAATCTGGATTTTATTATCCTCAATCTTTTTTCCGGCAAGGGCTACAACTTTTGTTGATCCAATATCAACTGCTGCAAAAATTACTTCGTTCTTGTCCATAATCTACTTTTTTGTACAAACAACCTGATTCTGGTATTTAACACTGATGGCTTTATACTTATTCCAACCAAAGTATTTAAATCCTTGTTGGTATACTGCTTTTAAGTTTCTGAATTTTAATTGGTAATCGTCCGGTTTGCCAAACTCAATTATATAATCTCCCACCTGTGGAATTAACAGTAATTCACCATTGGGTTGAATAAGTATCTGTTCAATTTGTGCCTTCCAGAATTCATCCTGATTGATCCAATCTGTCATTTTTAATAAATTACTCTTAATCGTATCGTCAGGGAAAGACCCTGAGGCTATTACAATACGTTCAACATATTTGAATGAAACAGGTATTTGTACGCCATCCCGGGCAAGATAATAATCACTACTTGCACTTTTGATTCTAAGTACCGGGGTTCGTTCTTTTAGGCTGATGATTAACTTTCCGTTGAACGACAGTCCATGAGCTTCCGCTTTTCGGTATATCTCAACATCTTTCAAAGTGCTGTAACCATTCAGTTTGGATTCCAGCTTGTCAATGTTGATATCAAAAAGCCGGTGATCAATAATAGGTTCGCCAGATTTTTCAATCATTTGGGTAATTTCCTCCTCATCCATAAAGCGGGGGGAATCGGGACTTATATTTACCACGATCGTTTTGCACCTCACATTTTCCCTTTGTGAGTATACAAAATAAATGGAAAACCCGATCAGCCCCACCAGGCATAACCATCCAAAAATGACCAATATTTTTCTAATTACCTTCATTCTTCAATAATTGCTCTTTTACCGGTTCCACCAATGTATCGATATCTCCGGCGCCCATCATTAAAACAACTCCTGGCTTAAATGTCCCGGCAATGTCGGGTAACTGTTCTTTTGTGCACAATCGCTTATTCTTGTTCTGGATCTGATTAAATATCAGTTCTGCGTTTACCCCTTCTATAGGCAGTTCACGGGCAGGATAAATATCTAAAAGGACGACTTCATCCAGCATATCAAGACTGTTGGCAAAACCTGTTGCAAAGTCTCTTGTTCGACTGTAAAGATGGGGCTGAAATACACCCGTTAAGGCCCGGCCTTTGTATATATTTTTTACCGATTGAATCGTTGCCCTTAACTCTTCGGGATGATGGGCATAGTCATCGATAAGTACATAGGTTTCATCGTTTAGCTGAATGTCAAAACGTCTCTTTACTCCTGAATAATTATAAAGGGCTGTGCGTATGTCTTTTTCAGAAGCTCCTGCCATCAGGGAAAGGGCAGCGGCGGCAACGGCATTCTCTACATTCAGTAAACCAGGATAATTCAAAACAAGTTTCTCGATATAGGCCAAAGGTGTCTTTAAGTCGAACTGGTAAAAGCCTTGATTGAGTTCGATATTAAGGGCACAATAATCGGCTTCTTCTTCTTCTATGGAATAACTAAATGTGTTAATGGCGCTAAGGTCGCAATCCAGATGAAGGCCCTTTTTTAGTAGTAAAATTCCTCCAGGCTTTATCTTATTGGCAAAAAGCTGAAAGCTCTCTATCACCTTCTGGTGTGATCCGTAAATATCCAGGTGATCGGCATCCATCGAGGTGATTACAGCAAGGTTTGGGGTGAGTTGCAAAAATGACCTGTCAAACTCATCGGCTTCTGCCACGATCCATACACTGCCGCTATAATCGAGTAAAAGGTTGGTATGATAATTTTTAGATATTCCACCTAAAAAGGCTGCGCATCCCAAATCTGATGTTTTCATAATATGAGCGGTCATGGTGGAAACAGAGGTCTTTCCATGAGTGCCCGCAATGGCAATGGTGCGGTGGCTATTGCAGATAATGCCCAGCACTTCCGCTCTTTTATGAATTGTAAATCCTCTGTCAACAAGGCTGTTTAATTCTTGGTGGGTGGATGGAATAGCTGGTGTATAAACAATCAATGAACTGGTTATATCCAGATCCTGGGGCAATTCATCAGGATCATCTTTATAATGGATGGCAATTCCTTCTTTTTCAAGCTGAAGGGTTAACTCTGTTTGAGTACGGTCGTAGCCGGAAACAGCAATGCCCTGGCTTGCAAAATAGCGGGCCAGAGCGCTCATCCCTATTCCTCCGATACCAAGGAAATAGACTTGTTTTATGTTGGATAGTGTATTCATCTTATGTTTTTACAACCTCCATGATTACATCTGCTATATCACGTGCCGCGTTAGGGCGTGCTAGTTTCTTTATGTTTATTCCAAGGCTGTTAAGTTGTTCCTTATCAGCTAAAAGGTCAAAAGCCTGCTTAAAAAGCTGCTCTTTGGAATCGGTATCCTTTATCATGATGGCAGCATTGTTTTCCACCAGGGCCATGGCATTTTTGGTCTGATGGTCTTCTGCCACATTGGGAGAAGGAACAAGTATGCTGGGTTTGGCCAGCAGACAGAGTTCTGAGATAGTGCCGGCTCCAGCTCTTGAAATCACCACATTAGAGATGGCATAAGCATAATCCATGCGCGAGATAAACTCCATTGGGAACAGATTCTCTGGTTTGCCTGTACCTAAACGCTTGAGCATCTCCGCATAGTAATAACTCCCGGTTTGCCATATGATCTGGGCCTGGGAATGTTGGATCAACTCCAGATTTTCCATCACACTTTCATTCAGGGTACGGGCTCCAAGGCTTCCCCCTGTAATCAGTATGACCGGTTTTGTAGGGCTGAGGTTAAAATATTGATAGGCTTCGCTTTTATTAACGATCCCTTCCAGCAGATTCTTTCTAATGGGATTGCCTGTCATGATAATTTTCTCTTTAGGGAAATACCTTTCCATATTAGGATAGGCTACGCAGATCTTTTTCACTTTGGCCGATAACAGCTTGTTGGTTACCCCGGCATAAGAGTTCTGTTCCTGGATAACGGCAGGCACCCCTTTTGCGATGGCGGCCCTTAATACCGGTCCACTGGCAAAGCCGCCTACTCCAATGGCGATGTCTGGCTTAAAGTTATCAATCACTTTACGGGCCAGACGCATGCTCTTATATAGTTTGAAGAAAAAGGTAAGACTTTTCAGCGATAGCTTACGCGGGAAACCCATTACCGGAAGCCCGATAATTTGATATCCTGCAGCAGGCACTCGTTCCATTTCCATCTTTCCCAATGCGCCCACAAAAAGGATTTCCGTATCAGCTGAACGTTCCTTTAGCTCATTGGCAATGGAAATAGCCGGGAAAATATGTCCCCCGGTTCCTCCTCCGCTTACTATGACTTTTAATTTTTTCATCTTACAAAGCCTGATCTTCATTAGGTAAATCTACTACAACCAATTGCTCGGTGGCAGCTTTATTCTTTTGATTGTTGGCACTTACTGCCAGTATAATGCCAAAAGATACGGCAGTAAACAACATGGACGATCCCCCCATACTTACCCATGGCAAGGGCTGACCGGTTACCGGGGCAGCACCCACGGATACGGCCATATTAATAAAGGCCTGAAATATCATTAATACGACCAGTCCTGCCACCATAAATGCAGGAAAGGTGCGATCGCACCGCCTGACAATGATCACCCCTCTAAAGAGTAAAATAAGGTATAACATTGCCAGGAAAACACCTCCCACAAATCCGTATTCCTCTATGAAAATAGCATAGATAAAGTCATTGTAACCAGCCTCCATATAATTACTTACCTCACTGTTTCCCGGGCCTTTTCCAAACATCCCGCCTTCAAAGACGGCCAGTTTGGCATAATCGGCCTGGGTAGTGCCCATCATGGCATTGGCGTCCCCTTTGGTAAAGTCCACTATTCTTTCCTTAAAAGTATGTACACGGCCAAAGCTTGCAGGCATTAAGTCAGCGGTGAAAAACAGCAACAACAACATGAGAATGCCGACTCCCGATAGCAGAGCAAAATATTTAAAAGGAACGCGCGCGATGAGCATCAGTACCATGATACTTAAAAAGATAAGGGCGGCGGTAGAGATGTTGCTTAAGAAGATAAAAAAGCAAACTACCCCGGCAACTCCTGTTATTATCCAGAATGCTTTTTTAAGATCTTCATCCGTTTTCTGGGAGGTTGACAATATACGAGAGGCGAACATGATCAGGGCAATCTTGGCAAGCTCTGAGGGTTGGAAACTTAAAAAGCCTATGTCGAGTGAACGTGCAGTTTCCTGATCAGGATTACCCGAGAGCTTAAACTGTAAAATGGCCAGAATCAATGCAACAATCGTCACCCCGATTAATAGGGGTGAAATTCGGAAATAGATAACCACAGGTACAATGTTGACGAGCAGCAGCATGACCCCAAAGCCGGCAAGGATAAAGGCAATTTGCCTGATCAGGTAATAACCCGTATTACCCTCCGCTTCGCGATAAGCCAGTTTGCCCGTTGCGCTGTATACAATTACCAGCGATACCAGCGATAAAAAGATCAACACTACCCATAGTGTCCGGTCGCCCTTGAATATTTTAGCCAGCTTAACAGCCATTTTTTATAACTCCTTTACAGCAATTTTAAATTGATGACCACGGTCTTCATAATTCTCGAACAAATCAAAACTTGCACAGGCGGGTGACAAAAGCACTGTATCGCCATTTTTTGCAAGAAAATAAGCCGATCTGACAGCATCCTGCATCGACTGGGTTTCAACCATATCAATGCCAATGTGTTTAAAAGCCTCCAGTATTTTTGAATTATCCACGCCAAGACAAACAATAGCCTTTACTTTTTTCTTTACCAGTTCGGTAAGCTGGCTATAATCATTTCCCTTGTCAATCCCTCCTACAATCCACACCGTCGGTTGGTTCATGCTTTCCAGGGCATACCATGTAGAATTGATATTGGTGGCCTTTGAATCGTTGATAAATTCAATGCCGTGCACTTTCAAAAAGCGCTCCAGGCGGTGTTCCACTCCTTTAAAATCGGAGAGGCTCTCGCGGATGGTTTCATTTCTGATATTTACAGCCATTCCTGAAATACCAGCAGCCATAGAGTTGTAGGTGTTATGGTTACCTTGTAATGCAATATCTAAAATCGACATAGTGAATGTGTTTTGTTTCCAGTTAATAATCATGTTGTTTTCAATAATTCCTGCACCTTCTGCAGGGGGGAGCCCCAAACCAAAGGCCGCACAGCGGGCGGTTATTTCCCGTTTATTCATTTCATCTTTCAGTACAGGGTCGTCACTGCACCAGATGAAAAGGTCATCGGCTGTTTGATTTTGGGCAATGCGAAACTTCGAATCCACGTAGTTCTGCATTTTATATTCATAGCGATCCAGATGGTCGGGTGTGATGTTGAGCAGAACCGCAATTTCTGCTTTAAAATCCACCATTCCATCCAATTGGAAGCTGCTGAGTTCTATCACGTAATAATCAAATTCTTTTTCGGCTACCTGCCATGCCAGACTCTGCCCCACATTACCTGCCAGCCCCACATTATAACCTGCCTTTTTCAGCATGTGGTAAGTCAAAAGGGTAGTAGTTGTCTTACCATTACTCCCGGTAATACAGATCTTTTTTGCCTGAGTATATCTTCCTCCAAATTCTATCTCAGAAATCACAGGAATGCCTTTTTCTTTTAGTTTCTTGATAAGAGGAGCCTTATCTGGAATACCGGGACTTTTAATGACAATGTCTGCATTTAGTATTTTATCCTCGGTATGGGTTCCTTCCTCAAAATCAAACCCACGATCTGTAAGTTCTTTTTTATATTTTTCCTTAATGGTGCCCAGGTCAGAAACAAAGACATCAAAGCCCTGCTTGCGTGCCAGTATGGCTGCACCCACTCCGCTTTCCGCGGCTCCTAATATGATGGCTCTTTTGCTCATTTGCTTTATCTGACTTTCAAGGTTACAATCGTTAATACCGCCAGGATGATTCCCACAATCCAAAAACGGGTGACAATCTTTGCTTCCGGAATGCCTTGTTTTTGAAAATGATGATGAATAGGGCTCATCAGAAAAATCCTGCGCCCTTCACCGTATTTCTTTTTTGTATATTTAAAATAGGATACCTGTATGACTACCGACAAGTTCTCCACTACAAAGATTCCACACAGGATAGGGATAAGGAATTCCTTACGGATAATCACCGCAAAAACAGCCAGGATACCCCCAAGGGCCAAACTTCCGGTATCGCCCATGAACACCTGTGCCGGGTAGGAGTTGTACCACAGAAAACCAACTGTTGCACCTATAAAGGCTGAGATAAAAACAGTAAGTTCGCCAAGGTTGGGTATATACATGATATTCAGGTATTCGGCATAGATGACATTACCGCTCACGTAGGCCAGTATTCCAAAGGTGGCACCGCTAATAGCGGATGTTCCTGTGGCCAGCCCGTCAATTCCATCTGTAAGGTTGGCTGCGTTTGAAACGGCTGTAATAATTAGTATGATGGCGAGCGCATAGGCAAGCCATTTCCAGATGGCATCACGTCCACCCATGTAGGCTACCAGTACACCGTAATCGAATTCATGATTTTTAAAAAACGGAATAGTGGTCTTTGTTGATTTTACCGGCACTGTAACATATTGCAAGCGCGCCTGGCCGGTAATGCTATCAGCAACTACTTCCTTTACAAATGCACCGTTTTTATTCATCACCCTTTCTCTTACAATCACCTCATCGGAAAAGTACAATGTCCCGGCAACAATGATTCCAAGGGATACCTGACCCAGGATCTTGAACTTTCCGGCAAGTCCCTTCTTATCTTTTCTGAAAACCTTGATATAGTCATCCAAAAAGCCAATCAAGCCCAACCAGACGGTTGTAATGAGCATCAGGATGGTATAGACATTGTCCAAACGGGCGAACAAAAGAGTAGGGATGATAATTGAAGCCAAAATAATAAGGCCTCCCATGGTAGGAGTTCCTTTTTTCTGCATCTGTCCATCAAGTCCAAGGTCACGGACCTCTTCTCCAATCTGTTTTTTTTGCAGAAAGCGGATCAGCTTTTTTCCATACCCTACGGTAATCAGCAATGAAATAATGATTGCAGCTCCCGAGCGGAAGGAGATGTATTGAAACATTCCCAAACCTGGAATGTCAAAACCCTTTAAAAGCTGATATAAATGATAAAACATAGCGTCTTATATATTAATCGTTTCCGAATATCTCGTTGATAACTTCCTTATCGTCAAAATGGTATTTTACACCCTTTATTTCCTGGTAATCTTCATGGCCCTTACCCGCCACCAGGATAATATCTCCCTGACGGGCCAGCATACAAGCTGTTTTAATAGCCTCTTTACGGTTGACAATGGACAAAACCTTTGATTGGTCTTTGGCTTCAATACCGGCCATCATGTCTGCCAGTATCTGTTCCGGTTCTTCTGACCGGGGATTGTCCGAGGTGAGAATAACCCTGTCGCTTTGCTTTACCGCTTCATGGGCCATTTCAGGTCTTTTGGTCTTGTCTCTGTCACCTCCGGCTCCCACAACAGTAATGACCTGTTCTCCGCCTGTTCTTATCTCATTAATGCCGGTAAGAACATTTTGAATAGCATCCGGTGTATGTGCATAATCCACCACAGCATACTTGCCATCGGGAGAGCGCAGTATCTCGAACCTTCCCGATACGGGGCGAAGCTCACTCATAATTGGTAAAACATCATCTTCCGCTACCCCTAAAAGCATAGCAGTGCCCATTACTGCTAAAAGGTTACTTGCATTGAACACCCCTGTAAAATGAACCCATACTTCCTTTCCACCAATACTTAGCAGCATCCCGTCGAAATGCTTTTCTAAAATGTTGCAATGAAAGTCAGCGAGCGATCTTAAGGAATAGGTCCGTTTTAAAGCCTTGGTATTTTGCAGCATTACCATGCCGTTTTTATCATCAGCATTGGTCAGCGCAAAAGCAGATGAGGGCAACTGGTCGAAAAACTTTTTCTTGGCCTTCAGGTATTCAGCAAATGTCTTATGGTAGTCCAAATGGTCATGGGTCAGATTGGTAAATATTCCCCCGTCAAACTCTATCCCGCTTATCCTGTCCTGGTCAACGGCATGCGAACTTACTTCCATAAAGCAATAGGTGCATCCGGCCTCTACCATTTTGGCCATCAGTTCCTGAATCTGCAATGCATCAGGGGTAGTGTGGGTGGCATGAAACTCCTCATTGCCCACATAATATTTAATGGTGGAGATCAATCCCACTTTATAACCAAGTAATGTAAAGGTTTTATATAAAAGGGTAGCAATAGTGGTCTTTCCATTGGTACCTGTTACCCCAACTACCTTAAGATTTTTGGTCGGGTTCCCATAATAAGTGGAAGCCATTACTCCAAACATCTTCTGGGTATTGGCAATGCGCACCCAAACCACTGAAGAAGTAATATCTGCAGGTATTTCTTCACAAACTACAGCTACCGCTCCTTTTTCAACAGCCTTTTCAATAAACAGGTGCCCGTCCACGTGTGATCCTTTTACGGCAACAAACAAATCACCTGTTGCAACCTTACGGGAATCAAACTGGATGTTCTGAATCGAAACAGCGCTGTCTCCCTTGATTTCAAGCACTTCTATGCCACTCAATATGTCTTTCAATGATTTCATAGCTTTTATATTTGTGCTTTTGTATTATTGATTTGTGCTTTTTTCTTGACTAATAGTTTCTTATTGGCAGTCTTTTTCTTTTTCCCCGGCTGCTTTGTTGCTGTTTTTTTATCCGCAGGCTTCACCGTGGCCGATTTTACCTGTGGCTTATCCGCCGGCTTTGATTTTACCTCACCGGCCGTTTTTATCATTACCGGCTTTTCTCCTGTCGGAAGCGTAAAGGGAGTTTGCACCGAATCGTTAGAATGGATACTGTCTTTCTTAAAGATTTCCAGTTCATCAAATCCCAGCTCCAATGAAATTGTCTCTCCCTTTGTGAATGGCATTCCTGGAATCAAGGATTGGCGGTATACCCGTCCAAAGCCATTTATCTGGGTCCTTAACCCTGCTTTCTCCAAAATATAGACTGCATCATCTGCTCCCATTCCGATCACTTCAGGTACGGTTCCTGGCATATCTGATACCCCGGTAACAAATACGGTCATCGAATCATTGGTTACGGCCACCCGTTCGGTGGTAAGGTTCTGTGACTGGGTTTTAAAGCCAAGTTCCTGAGACAATAGCGTCACATCACTTCTTAATCCGGGTTTTACCACCGGAACTTCATTATAGGGAGGAATGGAATCTTTGGCAGGCTCCAGATACGAAGCATACACCTTGTCGGCGATCCCTCTGAACACAGGACCGGCTACCGACCCCCCGTAGAATTTGCCTTTGGGTCCTACAATGACTACAATACAGGTAAACTTAGGATTATCAGCAGGGAAATAGCCAACAAACGATGCCTGGTATTTTTTAGATCCACCGGTTTTATAACCCTTATTTTCATTGGCAATTACCGCCGTTCCCGTTTTGCCGGCAATGGTATAATAAGGATTTTTCAAGCTTTTTCCAGTTCCGTAAAGGCAAACCCCTTCAAGCATTCCCTTGGCTTTTGATAAAGTGGATTTGGAACAAATAGAAGGATTGATCACTTCGGTTGGAAACTTACGCACAGGGATCCCGTCTTCCCTGACCTCTTCAATGAATTTCGGCTTTACCATCACCCCATTGTTGGCCACTGCATTATAAAAGGCAAGGGTTTGTATGGGCGCAATCTTAATTTCATAGCCGTGGGCTATCCATGCCAGGGAAGGGCCCCACCAGCTTGGATCGGTCGGATATTTGATGTAGGGCTCGGCTTCTCCTAAAAAGCCAAGGCCTAGAGGTTTATTTAATCCAAAACTGTAGATGCGGTCAATAAATTCTTTCTCTTTTCCTTCAAAAAACTTGGTGATGATCTTTGCAGTACCAATGTTGGAGGAAAGTTCAAATATTCTTTTCATGCTGATCAAACCATGGCCTCCATGGTCAAAATCGCTGTCGAGCATCTTTTGGCCTCTGTATTCCCATAACCCGCGTCCGGTGTCAAACATATCGGCTGTATCGACATAACCCTCTTCCATGGCCACCATGAGCGACATCAGTTTAAAGGTCGACCCTGGCTCGGAGCATCCTGCATGGCCAAAAGCAAAGTTGTAAGTTTCACCATAGGTGCCGTCTTTCTTAAGGCCCATATTGG
Source organism: Prolixibacteraceae bacterium (assembly GCA_035297625.1). Taxonomy (GTDB): domain Bacteria; phylum Bacteroidota; class Bacteroidia; order Bacteroidales; family Prolixibacteraceae; genus Aquipluma. Next base: position 3,290 of record DATGYU010000414.1, on the reverse strand, counting down.
CGATGGCCTTGATATTCCCGGTTTTTACTTCCATCACTATGGCCGTTCCCCATTCTGCCTGGCTGATTTCCATCTGCTTTTCCAGAGACGACTGTGCATAATCCTGAAGGTTAACATTAATGGTGGTAATCACATCCTTGCCTTCCTTTGGCTCAATCAAAGGGGTGTTGATCCAGCTGCCCGAAAAATTACGTTTAAGGGCCATCCCGTTTTGTCCGGCCAAATAATTTTCTGCCAACCCTTCAACTCCTGTATAACCCACATTTCCATGCACCCCGCCAAAAGCTCCCTTGTTCAATACCCCAATGGTGCGACTTGCCAGGTCTCCATGTGGCAGGATGCGGCGGTTCTCGGTTACTACCACTAGCCCCGAGCCAAAATGGCTGCGCGTCATGGTTTTCAGCTTTTTAAATTCCTGGAACTGATTGTGATCTATTTGTGTGGGGTTGATTAAAAACCAGCGGTTCTTCTTTTCGTAAGCAGCTTTCACTCGGGCCCTGAAGTCAGAAGGGGAGAATCCAAAGAAGACAGACAATTCTGAGATCATCGTCTCCGATTCTTTGGCAAATATTTGTTGGATGCGCGGGGCCTGCATGTCCATCCGGATCTCGTAATAAGGTACCGAGGTGGATAAAATACTCCCGTCATCGGCACATATGTTTCCTCGTTTAGCCCAAATTTCGGCTGTATTGTTTCTTAAATCCTTGGCAATAGTCTGCCACTTTTCCGTATTCACATTCTGAATAATGAGAATCCGACTAATTATAACTAGTCCGAATAAGGCAATCCCAAAGTAGATGATGCCAAATCGTAAGGTTATAGATTTCCTGATTTCCATTATTTAGATTCTATTTTTTTAACCCTAATTTTCTTAGCAGGCTCCACAGGCTCTATCAGATCAATCTTTCGTTCAATCACTTTCTTGCTCACTTCCGAGGGCCGGTTAATATACATTAACTGTGTTTCGTGGATGACCGATTCTGCTTTGTATTCTTTGAGTGAATCTCTTACCTGCTCCATCCTGCGGATGGTCTTCTCTGTCCAGTAGCGGTTGGTAATCAATCCAATTCCCAGAAATACAATAAAAAATACAAAGGGCAACTGCTTTGTCACTTTCTCACTGGCCAAAATAGTACCCCCCAGGATACTTTTTAAATCTGCCTTTGATATGCGGCTGCTCTTATTTTCTTTTTTCTTTGTCATGCTTTCTTCTCTGCAATTCTCAATTTGGCGCTCCTGGCTCTTGGATTCATTTCTATCTCTTCTTCGGAAGGGACGATTACTTTTCGGTTAATGGCCACAAGGGGTGAATCCACATTGCCGAAGAAATCCTGTTCCTGTTTTCCTGAAGCATCGCCTGAACGCATAAAATTCTTCACCATCCGGTCTTCCAGCGAATGATAGGTGATGACCACCAGCCGTCCCCCCGGTTTAAGCATTTCGATGCTTTGTTCCAGGAAATCATGCAGCACCTCCATCTCCTTGTTGGTTTCGATACGCAGGGCCTGAAATACCTTTGCCAGGTATTTGCTTTCCTGGAACTTAGGGGTGCAGGAGACAATAGCTGCCCTGAACTGTTCGATGGTTTCTATTGGCTTTTGATTTCGCACCATAACCAACTCACGGGCCAGACGCCCGGCATTGTCTATCTCGCCGTATTCACGGAAAATTTTTCTCAATTGTTCTTCCGTATAGGTATTGACCACTGAGGCGGCGGTGAGTGCCGAATCCCGGTTCATGCGCATATCCAGATCCCCGTCAAAACGAAAGGAAAAACCCCGTTCTGCCACATCAAAATCATGTGATGAAACCCCCAGATCGGCCAATATGCCGTCGACCTTGTCCACCTGGTAGTACTTTAAGAAATTACGTAGGTATTTGAAATTGTGCCGGATAAAATAGAACCGATCATTGTGTATGATATTGGCAGCGGCATCCTGGTCCTGGTCAAAAGCAAAAAGACGACCTGTATCTAACCGGCTGAAAATCTCACGAGAATGACCCCCGCCCCCAAAAGTAACGTCAACATAATCACCCTTCGCATTAATCTCCAGTCCGTTGATACTTTCCTTCAGCAAAACCGGTTTGTGATATTCTCTTTCCACTTGTATATCTATTCACTGCCAAACAATAGCGCATACTTATCAGCATAATTATCCAACGAATCAACGTAACGGTTGTATTCCTCCACATCCCATAAACGGATGCGTTCTGCCTGCCCCGTAAAAATGACGTCTTTCGTGATCCCTACTTTCTCCAAAAAGTTGTTGGGAATATTCATCCTGCAACTCTCGGGCACCGGAATAATTTTAAAATTGCGGTAAAACATATCCAATACCCTGCTGTGTTCCCTGTTGTCACGATTGAGCTTGGATTTGATTTTACCAATCCTGATTTCCCACTCTGACATCGGATAAATATTCAGGCACTTCTCATACGGATCGATCTCGACAGCCAATTGGCCATCGGGGATATTACCGCCCATTTCATTTTTGAAATCAGCTGGCAATACTACCCGACCTTTTTCGTCGAACGTTGCTTCTTTTCCTGCTGAGAAATCCATTTTTTTAAATGCCTTTTATTCCAATTGTAAAAGTAGTAAAATTCATATTAGATTAGTCACTTTCTTCCACTTTCAGTCCCTTTCAGGCACGCAAAGATAGGACTAAAATTGTTAATAAAGTGTTTATAAATTGTGTGTATTTAGAAAAAGTTTCTACAAACAATTAAATACCTGTATTTTGTATTTTATTCATGTTTTCAACACCCGGTTGATAAAACTTTTTTCATCCGGCAAAAGTAATCTTCTAAGTGCATGAAAATAGGGCAAACAGAGTTTGTTAATAAATTTTTAATAAGCTATTTTAACCCCTTGAAAAGCATACCATCTTCCATAATTGAATATCACATCCGGCCCTACTATTTTTAGAAGTAAAAAAGACGGAATAACTTGCCATGATTTGCATTGCGTATTTATGTTGTTTTCTTATTGATGCGAATCAAGGGTCAGGCAGGATGTTTTAAAGAACTCAACATGGCTGGTCATTGAGGCATCCATCTGTTCCAATAAATGATTCCTTCGCTTACAAACAAAGTTCAGTGTCAAGTAATATCCAGGATGGATCACATTTGGTATTTAAATACTATTGATATACTATTCTAATACTAAAACCTTTATATTAGTATTAGAATAGTATATAAGTAGTACTTTATATGCATACCTGGTCCAAATGGATTTACTATTTATAGGAAGAAGTTTATTATTTTACTGGCATTTGGTAGGATCCTAT
>DATGYU010000413.1:0-11211 GCA_035297625.1 Prolixibacteraceae bacterium | reverse complement strand
TCCTTCATTTTAATAATATAGATACAACAATAAATATTGCACAATATTAATATGGAAAGAAGCAGCGGTATTTTGTTACACCTCAGTTCCCTTCCCGGCGAAGGGGGCATCGGCAGCATGGGTAAAGATGCCTATCAGTTTGTTGATTTTCTGGCAAAGAACAAGCAGAAGATCTGGCAGATCCTTCCTTTAGGACCCGTAGGATATGGCAACTCTCCCTATCAGTGCTATTCGGCTTTTGCCGGCAATCCCATGTTTATTGATATTCAACTGTTGGTAAACGATCATCTTATTTCAAAGGAGGCTGTAACTGATCAGCATTTTAAATCCAGGATGGTTGAGTTTGACAGGGTGGAAGAATGGAAAATTACCCTGCTCAAGGAAGCATTCCTTGGCTTCCAAAAGAACTTTAACCGCTACGAGCAAGAATATCAAGAGTTTATGAGGCATCATTCATGGTGGCTCAACGACTATGCCCTGTTTCGCGCCCTGAAGACCCAAAATGACAACCTGGTATGGAATACCTGGTCCAAAGAACTGGTAGGCCGAAACCCCCAGGCCATGGAACAGGCCTATCGCGAACTGCATAACGATATCGATTTTCACCGTTTCCTGCAGTTTCTCTTTTTCAGGCAATGGTTCAGGCTAAAGACCTATGCCAACTCGAAAGGGGTGAAGATATTTGGCGATATCCCCCTGTATGTTTCTTTGGACAGCGCCGATGTATGGGCCAACCAGGATATCTTCCTGTTGGACGAAGAGGCTAAGCCCACGCTGGTAGGCGGGGTGCCTCCCGATTATTTCAGCGAGACGGGCCAGCTTTGGGGCAACCCGGTGTTCAACTGGAACAGGATTGCCGAGCGTAACTTCGACTGGTGGATAGCACGCGTTCATTTTAACCTGCATATGTTTGATCATGTCAGGGTGGATCATTTCCGGGGATTGGAGTCCTTCTGGGCCGTGGATGCCGATGAAGAAACTGCCATTAAGGGAGAATGGCTCCCTGCCATGGGAAATGAGCTGTTCCTAAGGCTTAGGCAACAATTCGGGGAGCTGAATATCATCGCCGAAGACCTTGGTGTGATCACCCCGGAGGTGGAAAAGCTAAGGGATGATTTTGGCCTTCCGGGCATGAAGATCCTGCAGTTTGCCTATGGCTCCGATGCGAAAAATGAAAACCTGCCCCATAACTATGGCGCCAATTTTGTAGCCTATACCGGTACCCATGACAACGATACCTCCCTGGGCTGGTTCAATTCCATCGAAAAGCCGGAACGTAAAACGCTTAGGAAATACCTTGCCGGCAGCGGCAAAGAACTGGTGCGCCAAATGATAGAATCCATCTGGGCCTCCTCGGCGATGATGGCCATTATTCCCATGCAGGATGTTCTTCATCTGGATACTGAAGCCCGGATGAATACCCCCGGAACGGCTTCAGGCAACTGGACCTGGCGCTTTACCTGGGAACAGCTCCGACCCAATCACCAACGGTTTATCAAAGAAATTACCAAAAAATATAACCGCTAACATTTACCTGATCCAACAACAGGAAGTAAGGTTGAAAGGGCAAGGAGAAAGGTGATGAGAAGATGGAAATGAAAGATGGAAGATGAGAGGGTGAGAAGATGAGAGTGAAAAATGGCCGGGAGTCAGCAACCCTTCCAACCCTTCCAACATTTTCAATCCTTCAATCCTTCAATCCTTCAACCCCGCAGGATCGATCTTTCCTAAAAACAAAATAGATAGGATGCCTTAGTTTTTTAGGGCATCCTTTTTCTTTTCGTCCTTGCTGGTAAAGATCCTTTGGAAGAAAGACTTTTTCTTTTTAGTATGTTTTAGGATGGTAGACTTTACCCCTGATTCTATGGATTTGATGCAATAGTTAAAAACAAATTTAGTGGGATCCCGCTCATAATCAATAATTCCCACACGTGTTTCTTCTTTTGGCAAAGGATTGGAATCCCAGGTGCTTTTATTGGCAATCAGCGAAATGATTTGCTCTTTGAGGCTGGTGCGATCCTTTTTGTGGTTGGTCTCAACGTCCAGGTTCAGACCATCATACAGCATGATCATCTCCCCGGTAGCCTTTTTGTCATTGGCAATAAAGTTGAAATTCAATTGATGGATCTTTGCTGTATTGGAATAAATAAAGGCATTTTTCTCCAGCATCGGGGTTAGATCTTTCACTTCCATCGCGGCCAGTGATCCTCGCATTGAAAAGGTATTCACAGGATCAAACAGCTTCGCTTTTATCCTTACATCCATTTTGCTTTTCCCCATCAGCATGGCTTCAGCAATAATCGTTAAGGATGTATCTTTTGTTTTGTAAATGGTATCATTGGTAATATTGTAAATTTTTGCCTTAAAGCCATTCAGGTGTATTCTGCCCGGTTCATTGGCACGATCAGCATGTTCAATGTAGGTAATGTGGCCATCGTTGAATATCACAGAATCGATTTTCAGCATGCCCGTGTAACTGTAAATGTATTGCTGAAAAACAGGCTTCTTTTCCTTGTTATCCGGTTTTCTTTTATCGCGAAAAGCTTCCAGGTCCATGTAGCCAATCGAAAGGCAGGAGCTCACCAGGTTGCCGGAGTTGTAAAAATCATCGCCCAGGAAATGAGAAAGGCTTAAATCGCTTAATTTAACAGCAAAGCGGTCAGTCTCGTAAGCTTGCCTTGCTGTGAAATCATATCTCTTGTAATTGGGATTCACTGTAAGACTGTCAACCGAAAGCTTTTTTAATGAATCAGAATATACGATTCCATTGGCCTGGTAAGTATACAGGCTGTCAGGCGAATTGGATACCAGCGACTTTACGTTAAGATCAAACTGGTGCAATATGCCCAGGGTGTCTTTTTTATTAATATCCAGGGCTTTTAATCTTAACATGCCCTCTTTGATAATCAGGGTCTGGGCGGTAGAAGAATCACGAAGAGAAAGGTTTACCTGATCAAACATGATTTGGTCTATCTGAACATTGATTGTTGAAATGATGGGGAGCTTTTCTTTTTTGTGAAAGGGAAGCTTGCCTTCGATGGTACTGTTGGAAACAACGATTTCCTTAATCTCATATTCACGCAAGAACAGCGCCTTGATATTTTTGATGCCTTTAAACCTTACAGACGCTATTTCCCCTTTAAGGTATCTTTTATTTTCACCGGCAGCCTTAGATGCAACAGAAATCCCTGTAAGGGTTAATTGGGAAGGGATAAACAACCACCGGACTTTATCTATTGTGATATCATAACCCGGGTACTTCTGATGAAGGGTAAGCAATATCTTCTTCTTCAGAATAGGGTTTACAATCAATGGAGCCGCCAGTATAACTGAAATAGCAAAAGCGATGGTTGCCAATAGAATCTTTGTTCGGTTCATCCCCCAATAATCAGGTTGTTTTATTCAGCAGGTTCTTCAGGGATACAATATAGTCCTTCAGGTTTTTTTCATTGATTTGAGGATCATCCACACTTGGCTGTGCCAGTGGCATTTCATCAATGTATTTTATCAGCTCGGGACGTTTTTCCCTGATCTCGTTGGTGAGTTCGATAATCTTTTCATTAAGTTCTTTCTCTGTTTTCATAGTCTTGGAATTATAATTCATTCAATTCAATTTTTATGACTGTTGGTTGCTTATCCCTCTGTTTTAAACAAATTTTACAGAAATACTTTTGCTTAAATATACCTGTCCCTCTATGTGCAGGTAATTTGAGGAACTTTTGCCTTATTCATGTTGTAAAACTTTAATAATAGATTACAACAATTCATCCTTAAAGGTGGCAGGCAACGTTCCATCGCCTTTTTCCTAGTTCATTTTTGGTGGTTCACCTGCTACATCCGGCCGTTAAATAGGGTTCTCTGCTTTTTGCTGAAAATTAAACCTGACAATGGCACCAATGCTATATCAAGCTTATATCAACGTAATACCAGGGCTATTTTAGAATTTCAAAATATAGCCTTCATATAGGGTTGATCAAGACTTGATATAGCGTTGGTGGCAATGACAGGCCAATCTGTTTAAAAAATCAGGTAAAAATGTCTTTGTCAGATTCATCATTTATTACACCCGTTCATGTACCTGATCCCTGAATCTATTCAGTGTAAAACAACTCTAACAGGCCATCTCACTAATATGGATACCAAAAACTGTTATAATGCTTGTCACGCGTATCTGTTAAACAAAGTATCTATCTTTCCTGCCAGATCGTAATCATTTTGTGTAATCCCTTTTTCTGAATGGGTCGCAAGGGCTATGCTGACTTTATTATAACTGTTGGACCAGTCGGGATGATGGTCCATTTTTTCGGCTTCCAGGGCTACGGCCGTCATAAAGGAGAAGGCTTCAACAAAAGTCTTAAATTTAAAATCCCGCTTTAGGGCATTCTCTTCCAGTCTCCAGTCCTTAAGATTTTCGGCAAGATAGGCTGTTATTTCACTTTCAATAAATGTTTTCATATGATTCTGGTTTTAAATTTTTGATTGAGTGAGGAATCGTATTGAAAAACAAGCAAATAAGTTGTTTTGTTTGCCATGAACATTTTAATTGTTGAAGGGTTTTATTGATTAATATCTCCTGATCCGGCGCTGTGCCTGTTTGATGTAACACTATGAAGAGCAGCAATTTAAAAATATAGAAATATTGGTTTGCATTAACATCATAATTTATTGAATATGAAAGGAAACGACAGAATGCTGGAAGTATTGAATACATTATTGACCGATGAGCTGACAGCGATCAATCAATACATGGTTCATTCAGAAATGTGCGAAAATTGGGGCTATCAAAAGCTGCATCAGGCCATTCGCCATCAGGCCATGGAGGAAATGCACCATGCGGAGTGGCTCATTGAACGCATCATCTTTTTTGAAGGAATTCCTACCGTCTCCAGGTTAAACAGGATAAGCATCGGCAGAACTGTTTTGGAGATGGTTACCAATGACAATGAGGATGAAATGAATGCTGTCAAATCATATAACAGTGCCATTAGCCTTGCCCGGGAAACGGAAGACCAGGCTACAGTGGATTTGCTGACCAGAATCCTTAAAATGGAAGAAGGACATGTTGACTGGGCCGAAAAGCAACTGGCACAGATCAATCAAATGGGTATTGAAAATTACTTGTTACTGCAGACAGAAACGATGAATGCCGTAACCCACTGATAAAGCGATTATTTATGATCTTTCATTTTATACCGGTCCTATGGTTTGATAAAAATACGATTAAGCACCTGCGCTTACCGTTTTCCTTTTTCCTGTTGCCGGTATTTTTGTTTGCATTAAGTCAATCGGATACGATCAACTGGTGGAGTACCTTACTGGCATTTTTCATCCTGCATGTACTCATATTTCCCTCCAGCAATGGCTACAACAGTTACCAGGACAGAGACGAAGGCAGCATCGGGGGATTGAAATATCCGCCAAAAGTTACTGTAAACCTTTACTATTCCACCCTTTTAATGGATATAACAGCCCTCGTACTGGGGCTATTTATTTCACTCAACTTTTCGCTCATGGTCCTGGTGTTCATTGTCATATCCAGGGCATACAGCTACAGGGATATTCGCTTAAAAAAGTATCCTTTTATTGGTTTTTTAACAGTGTTTGTATTCCAGGGCGCATTTGTATACCTGATGTCAATGACTGCTATCAGTGGCTTAAAAATGCAGGATTTGTTTACTGAAAATGCATTGATCTGCATGGCGGTAGCAAGCCTGTTTATTGGAAGTATTTATCCGTTGACGCAAATATACCAGCACCAGGCGGATAAGGACGACGGGGTAATTTCGCTTAGCTATAAATTGGGCTATTCGGGCACCTTTATCTTTTCGGGTATTTTATTTTCAATAGCCGTTCTGCTGCTTTTATACTATTTCAATCAAAAACATCAGGTAATCCCTTTAATCCTCTTCCTTCTCATGATGTTGCCTGTCATTTACAGGCTCTCGGTATGGTTTGCCAAGGTGAGGAAGGATTCCGTCCATGCTGATTTTGACAATACCATGGCCATCAACACGCTGACTTCTTCGGTCATGAATTTATACTTCTTATTGCTAATAATTAATCGCTATGGAAACTGGTTTTAAATCAAGCAGGATTGTTTCCATCGGGACGGCTGTCCCTGAATATCTGACGAGCCAGAATACCATCCTTGGGTTCATGCACAAGGAGTACCAGGATTCCACGGCTTCACGCAAGCTAAATATTCTCTTTCACCAAAGCGCTATTGAATCAAGGTATTCTGTAGTGCCTGACTTTTCTGATACGGATGAACGCAGCCTGTTCCCTTTATCTCATGAAATGCCCAATGTGGCCGAGCGGATGGATGTCTACAGGAAGCAATCCCTGCCACTGGCAGTAAAAGCGGTAAATACTGCATTAAAAAACATCCATTCCACTGTTGGTGATTTTGGCATTACTCACCTCATTACGGTAACCTGCACGGGAATCTATGCCCCGGGCCTTGATATTGAATTACTGCAGGAACTGAATCTACCACAGGATACTTTTCGCACTGCCCTTAACTTTTTGGGATGCAATGCAGTATTCCCGGCTTTAAAGATTGCCGACAGCATTGTGAAATCGCATACGGATGCGAAGGTTTTGATTGTAAGCGTTGAACTTTGTACCCTGCATTTCAGGCCCAAAAACGACAGCGATAACCTGCTATCCAATACCATTTTTGGGGATGGTGCTGCTGCCCTTGTAATGGTTTCAGATGCGATGGCCGATGACAATCATCTGAAGGGATTTTCTATAAAAGGTTTTTTACCCGTATTGCTGAGCCGGGGAAAAGGGCTGATGGGCTGGAATATTACTTCTGTCAACTTTGAAATGATACTCGATTCCGGGGTGGCTGAATTTCTTGGACATGAATTGGATGTATTAATGCAGGCGATAGCCGAGAAGCTTCACCTGACAACCCATACAATTCATCACTGGGCAGTACATCCGGGAGGAAAGAAAATACTGGATACCGTTGAGCGTGGCTTGCAGTTAAAAAACAATGAGCTAAAATACTCCTATGATGTGCTGCGAAACTATGGCAACATGTCGTCTACAACAATTCTTTTTGTGTTGAATGAACTGTTTGAAAGTAACCCCCAATCAGGGGAAACCATCTTTGCCATGGGTTTCGGACCGGGTATAAGTATCGAAACAGCTTCAATGACTTGCCATGGTTTCATTTAAAAACCGATCCTATCAGCCTGAACTAATGGATGCGCCGGGTATCCCTGCCCGGCTTTTGCATCACAACCTTGGTGAACTGGATATTTTGAACCGGTATTTTGGAGGTCATTCCATTTCCCTGGAAGGAATAAAGCGGCTGATAACGGACCATAATAAAATATATCACGTTGCCGATCTGGGTTGTGGCAGCGGTGATGTGCTTAAATATATCGCCCGGTGGGCAAGGTCAAACGCTTATAAAGTCGAGCTTACCGGTGTGGACATTAATGCGGATGCCATTGGCTATCTTACTGCCAATTGTTCTGCTTATCCTGAAATCAAAGGAGTGGTCAGTAATTATAAGGATTATCTGGCCTCGGTGCCCGGGGTGGATATTGTGCATTGTTCCCTTTTTTGCCATCATCTGAAGGAGGCGGAATTGATTGAATTGTTTCGTGATCTTAATAAATCTGCCGCAGGTTTTGTTATCAATGACTTGCAACGCAGCCCGATCGCTTACTGGGGCGCATGGCTGATGCCCCGGATACTTAACGGAACTTATCTATCAAAGCACGATGGTCCTGTTTCTGTACAAAACGCGTTTACACGGGCTGAACTATTAACATTGTTGCATGCCGCCGGGGTTGAAAATGTTACAGTTCATTGGCGATGGGCTTTCAGGTACCTGGTAATAGCCAAAACAGATCATTATGGAAACGGTTAAAGATAAGTCTTTTGATGTGCTGATTGTTGGTGCCGGCCCTGCCGGTTTGATGATGGCCTGTCAGCTTGCCCTTCATAAAATCAGGTTTAGGATCATTGATAAAAGAATTTCGCCTCCCAAATATTCCGGGGCATTGATTATTCATGCCCGGACCATGGAAATCTTTCAGCAGATGGGCCTGGCAGAAAAGGTTTTAAAAACCGGGATCATCGCCCGTGTTATCAATATGCGCTTTAATCATCAAAAAAACTATACGCTGGATATCAGTAGCTTTGGAAAAACGCTGACCCGCTTTCCCTACCTGTTAATGGCAGAACAGTGGCAAACAGAGCTTTTGCTTAAACAGTTTTTAAATGAACATGGCCATTGGGTGGAAGAGGGTTTTGCGTTGTCAGGTTTCAACCAGCAGGAAGACAGGATCGCCTCTGAAATTACCAGGCCCGACGGAACTGTGGAAAGAATGAATTCACGTTATTTAATTGGTGCCGACGGAAAGGACAGCTTTGTCAGGAATCATCTGAAGATTCCCTTTCCGGGAAAGACCCAGGACGAAAGATTATTTATCACCGATTGTGAAGCAAGGCTTCCTTTGTCTGAAAGGGAAATATTTTTCTCCTTTGCCTCTGACAGTACTTCAGGGTTTTTCCCTTTAAAAGGGGGAAGGTGGAGGGTCGATGGTCTGGTCCCTGTCCTTCAGCACCAGGAAGTTGGCTTTGACCAGGTGGGCCATTTCTTTAGCCGGAAGATTCACTCCGGGATAGCGCTATACCATCCCGACTGGTTCTCGGTGTTTCGCTCACATTCGAGATGTGCCAGCACTTTTCGCGTAAAGCAGTGCTTCCTGATAGGGGATGCTGCTCATGTGCACAGCCCTGTTGGCGCCCAGGGCATGAACACCGGGATGCAGGATGCCTATAATCTTGCATGGAAACTGGCCTTTTATATTCGGGATAAGGCCAACGAAAAACTGCTGGACAGCTACCAGTCAGAACGCCGCCCGGTGGCAATCAATACCATTCGATACACCGACAGGGCCTATTCATTCATGACAAGGAATACCCCTGCAACTAAGTTCTTGCGCCTGCATCTGCTGCCCCTGTGTATGCCAATGATACTATCCTGGTTAAACAAAAAACCAGCATTCCGGGACAGCATGTTTTGTTCCATCTCAGGAATTGGCATTTCCTATAAAAAAAGCTTTCTCTCTTCCGCCAGGTTGGAAGATGATTTCCCCACTCACAGCCCCGGTCCGGGCGAGCGTTTTCCATACCTTAACTATTTTAAGAAAGGTCGGCGCTATTCATTACACCATGGGATCAATTCAACGCATTTTCACCTGATTATCTTTGGAAGGCATATTCTTCCCCAGATGTTTCAGAGTGTCATTGAAAAATACAAACATGTGCTTTCCCTCAAATATATCGATCAGGAGCCGGATACCCAAACCATTTATAATCAGTTGGGATTAAAAGACCTGGGCTGTTACCTGATTCGTCCTGATATGTACATTGCATGGCGATGTCATGATTTTAATGCCGAAGAATTAAACGATTACTTAGAAACTGTGCTGAAATGAAACTACGAGGCTTTGAATTTGAAGACCAGCCCTGGTTCCCTGTAACAATCAGGGACAGTATGACGGAATATCTTCGTTTTTTGTTTAATACATTTCAGCTCTATAAGCCCGTATGGCCTCTGGTTAGGGAGGCTCTGAAAAAAACCAACAACACCACTATTTTGGATTTATGTTCGGGCAGCGGGGGCGCCATGGAAGGTATCTATGAAAACCTGAAACTGGCTTACCGGCAAGACGTTAAAATAGTTCTTACTGATTTATACCCAAGCTTGTTGATGTTTAAACATTTACATGACAAAACGGGTGGGGGAATATCTTATGTTGCCATGCCGGTTGATGCCTGCTCGGTACCTTTGGAACTGGAAGGATTCCGCACTTTGTTTTCAGGGTTTCATCATTTCCAGCCTGATAAGGCAAAGGCAATCCTCTCCAATGCGATCGCCTGCCGAAAAGAGATAGGGATATTTGACGGGGGCAATAAAAGCTTTTGGATGATCCTGGCAATCATCATCGTTCACCCTGTAATGTTTCTGTTTTGCACCCCCTTTATAAAACCTTTTCGCTGGTCCAGATTGTTATTTACTTACCTGGTCCCGGTGATTCCTTTTTGCACGGTTTGGGATGGAATTGTTTCCATCACAAGGCTTTACCTGCCGGAAGAAATGGAACAATTGGCCAGGGAAGCGGATTCAAATAACCATTATAACTGGATTTCAGAGAAGGTAAAAAACAAATACGGGATGAGCATCGCTTATTTAATTGGAACTCCTGTTAACAAAAACTTATAAACTGAACATTATGGAATACAGAATTGAACATGACACGATGGGGGAGGTACAGGTTCCTGCCGATAAATACTGGGGAGCGCAAACCGAGCGATCGCGTAATAACTTTAAAATCGGGTCCGAAGCCAGTATGCCCCGGGAGATCATCTATGCTTTTGCCGTGCTGAAAAAAGCGGCTGCCCATACCAATTTCGACTTAGGCTTACTTACTGCGGAAAAAAAGGATTGGATATCAGCCGTGTGTCAGGAGATAATGGAAGGCAAACTGGACGATCAGTTCCCGCTGGTGATTTGGCAAACCGGTTCTGGCACGCAAAGCAATATGAATGTCAACGAGGTGATTGCCAACCGGGCCCATGTACTTTCAGGGGGTAAGTTAACGGATCAGAAAAAAGGGCTTCATCCCAACGATGATGTGAATAAATCGCAATCGTCGAACGATACCTTTCCAACGGCCATGCATATCGCGGCTTATAAGATGACAAATGAAACTACGCTTCCCGGGTTACAGGTTTTAAGAGAGACGCTTTGGGAAAAGTCCGGGGCTTTTATGGAGGTGGTAAAGACAGGGCGTACCCATTTTATGGATGCCACCCCCCTTACTTTGGGACAGGAATTTTCGGGCTATGTGCAGCAAATCGACAATGGCATCAGGGCCATCAAGAATGCCCTTGAAATGGTGTCACAGCTTGCTTTGGGAGGTACTGCCGTAGGCACAGGGTTGAATGCCCCTAAGGGGTATGCAAAGGCTGTGGCAGCAAAGATTGCTGAGTTTACCGGCTTGCCGTTTATCACCGCTCCCAATAAGTTTGAAGCCCTGGCAGCCAATGACGCGATGGTTGAATTAAGCGGCGCTTTAAAGCGTACAGCCGTTTCGCTGATGAAAATTGCCAATGATATCCGGATGCTTAGTTCAGGTCCCCGTTGCGGCATTGGAGAATTATTGATTCCGGATAATG
>DATGYU010000412.1:0-29836 GCA_035297625.1 Prolixibacteraceae bacterium | reverse complement strand
TTCTCCATCCAGCCGGCCATCTATTACAATGATGGGCCTGTGGGGGTATTAAGTGCACCGGGTTATTCCTATCAATTTATTGGTGGTGATGCCACCTATGTGATCATTCCCAAAGATGTGCTGTTGCAGGATTGCCTTTTGGCATATGAAGGACCCGGGTATTATCCCGCCTCACTGGCAGAGCCGCTTTCCTGTGTCATCGGGGCCATGCATGCCAACTATCATACCACCCCGGGCTCCTATGTCCACAACATGGAAATTGTGGAAGGTGGCAAAATGGCTATTCTGGCAGGAGTGGGTCCCATGGGACTGGCCGCCATTAATTACGTCATCCACCGCTCTGACCGGAAACCTTCACTGTGTGTGGTGACCGATATTGACCAAACCAGGCTTGACAGAGCCGCTTCCATCTATACGGTGGAAGAAGCAGCCAAAAAAGGAATAGAACTTATCTATGTAAATACCGGTGCACTAACCAATCCAGTGGAAGAATTGCGTCAACTATCAGGGGGCAGCGGTTATGATGATGTATTTGTATTTGCCCCTGTAGCCCCCGTTATTGAGCAGGGAGATGCCCTCCTGGCCTTTGATGGCTGCCTGAATTTCTTTGCCGGACCATCCGACCAGAACCTGCAGGCAAAATTGAATTTTTACAATGTCCATTACGCCTATACACATATTGTAGGAACTTCGGGTGGAAATACCGACGATATGAAAGAAGCCCTCGAGGTAATGACCAAAGGACTGGACCCCGCAGGCCTTGTAACCCATATCGGAGGATTAAATGCAGTGATTGAAACTACCCTTGATCTTCCCCATATTCCCGGAGGAAAAAAGTTAATCTACACCCATCTGGAAATGCCCCTGACAGCCATTGCCGATTTTGAAGCAAAAGGCAAAACAGACCCTCTCTATGCCAAGCTGGCCGAAATATGCAATCGCCATCAAGGCCTTTGGTCTGTGGAAGCAGAAGCATACCTGTTGGCTACTGAAGGATTGAATACTGCCTGCTGATCACTGGCCACTCCTTTGTTTCATGTGTTTATAATTGTTTTTTAATTGCCACATAGCCTGTCCCGATTGCTATCGGGAGAACTCGCCTATAATCATCCTGCTGTGAGGAAGATTTACTCATGGCTCGTTTCTTATTGGTTATTTAATATTGGACATTGATTATACGTATTGGCCATTTGGTATTTCATATTGGTGTATTTTTGCAGTAATAAAATTACATTACGATGATATACATGGCCGATACAGCAGATATCGATGCACTTAGATCGCTGTACTCATTTTTCCCTCTTGAAGGGGTTACCACCAATCCAACCATTTTAAAGATGGCGGGATATAAACTTTCTGTTGCTGTTGAAGGCATACAGGAACTTGTAGGTTCCGGAATGGTCCATATCCAGATGCTTTCATCTGAAGCCGATGATATGGTTCGCGAAGCAAAGAAATACCGAAGCTATTTTGATTTTGGCGATAACTTTTATGCCAAAATACCCGTTACCCAGCAAGGATACAGGGCTATGCGCATATTGAAAGATGCGGGTATCAATGTAACTGCAACGGCCATTTTTACCCAGCAGCAGGCATTGGTGGCCATGAAGGCCGGCGCTGATTTTGTAGCCCCTTACGTAAGTCGCCTGGATAACATTTCTTCCCATGGCATTGAAGTAGTAGGCGATATTGTTCAAAATACCTATGAATACGGCCTGAAAGGAAAAGTACTGGCTGCCAGTTTCAAGACAGTTGACCAGATTTACCGCGTCAGCATGGCTGGGGCACATTCGGCGACCATCAGCCCTGAACTGCTCTACCAATTAATAAAGCATCCGATGACCGATATCGGCGTCAAACAGTTTGAAGCGGATGCCGAAGGATTGTACGATATTGAGTTCTAGGAATTATTCAATCATTCTCAGGAATTCCTGAAGTTCTTCATCTGAAATATTTTCATTATCTGATTTACATAAATCAGTATGCAAATAAACATGTTCGGTAATAACTCAGCTATGGAAATTCAGATTTTACAGCAACATCCATTTGTATGTTTCTCCTTATGATGTTCATTTTTATTAAATTTGTAGAAAATAGTTTCTCATGGGACACGTAACAGGAATACGATTTGAAAAGGACAATCATGGTGTTAAGCGCTACATACGCATTGACCTAAATAAATACGGTAAAGAAATCGAACCTTTTCTGAAAAAGTTAAATATTGAAATCGATGAACAATTCGAGAACGATTGGGAACAAAGTTTAACGCCAAACCAATTTAAAAGTCAAATGCACTCACGAATAAAAAATTGGTTCGATAAATGAAAGTTGCTTTCCATCCACTTGTAATAGACTATTTGGAAGAATTGACTTTTAAATTGTATGAGAAAGACTATTTTGGCTTCTATGA
The DNA here is from genome assembly GCA_035297625.1 of Prolixibacteraceae bacterium. GTDB lineage: Bacteria > Bacteroidota > Bacteroidia > Bacteroidales > Prolixibacteraceae > Aquipluma. The sequence continues at coordinate 27,426 of DATGYU010000412.1, read as the reverse complement.
TGCAGCCTGTGAATATGTCGATAAAATGGTGGATGATATTAGCTCCAATATCCATATTAAAGCACATCAAAAAGCCCTGCATATTTTAATAAATATGGTAAAAATATGTTTTATATTTCCTATCAACCCAACGAGCAAACTACCTGCTACATCTTTTATAATGTTAACGACGACCGTTATTTAATTCGTTATATTACTAACAATCACACTTCAAGCCATTTAATTAAATAGTGCAACCCCGCAAATGATCTACTTTGCGTTTTATGGAACTTGAAACATTTAACCTCTCTCCCCTACTCCATATCGTGTAACTGAAGGTCCAATGCTTTTACAGAGATCTGGATCTCGCGAATTGATAAAGCCAGGGAAAGAATAAGCAGGATCAGGGCTACTGCAAAAGTAAATTCAGCCCATCCCAAAAGATGTACATAGATCAGAAACATACAAAGTACACAAAGCAGCAGGCTGGAGATGCCCAATATCTGCATCGTTTGGGTCAGACGAAGGCGCTTGCGAAGATTTTGTATCTGGCCGAGCAGTATTGAATTGGGATTTTCCTTGAAAGTAGCATGTAGGGTTCGTACTACGGAAGCATACGCCAAAAAGCGGTTGGTGTAGGCCAACAAAATGAGCGATACAGCAGAAAATAATAAGGCCGGAGTGGTGAGTGTGAGTTGTTCCATAGCAAGGTGGATTGAAAACTTTAAATATCTAGCACAATGCTAAGTTAACAAGAATTTACAATTAGACGATTTACAATTTACGAATTAAAAGTGCATACTCTCATAATGCGAAAATCGTAAATTGTAAATTATCTAATTGTAAATAATTTTGCTTTGGCCAAAGCAAATATCTTACTTCAAGAGTCCCGCAATGGTTTCCCTTAGTTTCTCTTCACGCAGGTTACGTCCAATGATTTTACCAGTTTTATCAACCAATAGGTTTGACGGAATGGAGTTAACCACATACAATGCAGCAGCCTGATTCTTCCATTTTTGCAAATCCGAAACATGGGTCCAGGTGAGCTGATCATCGGCAATGGCTTTTTTCCATTTCTCACTATCATTGTCCAGCGATACTCCCATCACATTGAATCCTTTGTCCTTGTACTTATTAAAAGTAGCCACCACATTGGGGTTTTCATGACGGCAGGGACCACACCATGAAGCCCAGAAGTCGATCAGCGTATATTCATTTTTTGAATAAACATCACTAAGCTTTACAGGATTACCATCAACATCATTCATCGTAAAATCAGGAGCGGTTTGTCCAACAGCCACGGTCTTAAGTTTGTTCACACGTTCTTTAAGAGTAAGAACAGAAGGTACTGAATCTAGTTTTGGATCCAGTCCTTTTAGAAATCCGTCCAATACATCGGATTCCATATCGTAATAAACCCTGCTCAACAGATAGGGAGAAATCCACGAAGCAGGATTGGCTTTGATATACTCTTTTTGCTGATTATCTATAGAAGTAAAAATAGCATCCGACTGGGCCAGCAAACTATCGGCTTTTGCTTTGTTGCCTGCTTTTTCCAATTCCTTTGACTGATCAAACAAAGCAGTTGCCTTTTTATCCAATTCATCCATTTTGGTCTGCAATTGCTGATATTCATCCTGGGTGGCTGATCCGGTTACTTTGGCAACACTTAACGAATCCAGTGTTCCCAGAATCAAAATATCTGAATTTTCAATGAAGAAAGGCAGTTTTTGGGTACTGTTACTCACCGTTAAATAACAGATGTCAGGGTTTTCAACATGACCTCTAAACTTTGCTGCACCTTTATGGATTTTGGCAGAATCTAGTTTAACCCACTCCCCGTTAATACGGTTGCTCAGGTAGGCTTTTCCATTTGCAGAAGCTATACTAACGCTAATTTTATAATCAGGGGTTTGATTACATGCAATAAAACCCATCAGCAATACGATCAGTAACAAATTTCTCATAGTAATTCTTTAAATATTGATAAGCGTTTCAATTGCGTGCAAAATAAAAGAATTTAACCCAATATGCGCATTATAAATTAAAAATGTTATAAATATCGGCCCTTCAATCCATGATTGGTAAGCATTTAAATGAGAAGTAATTTCAAAATCTTGTATGTCAATAAAAAAATCTTTCCTCCCAAATAATATAAATACAGACAAACCAATTTTTCAAAGGAAATGATAACGAACTTAATGTAAATAGAATCTTATAAGAAAACTATTGGAAATTGATAAGAAGTTTATTCATATTTATTCTAATGACCTTCGAATCACCTTCGAATCACCTTCGAACGAACTTCGAACGAACCTAAATACGGATAGATATATATCTTTAGTTTTTCATGGATATTTTTATGCCCGAACTCATCATAGCACCAATGAATAGAAGTCTTGTTTTACCGAAATAAAAAAGCCGGACATTACTGTCCGGCTTTTTGGGTTGCTTAAATCATGAAAAATTATAGTATCAGCTTTAACCTTTTTATTTTGTACTATATGCTTCCAGGTGAACACTGCCAACTGAACGGCCTGAAGGGTCGGCATTGTTTTTAAAGCTGGCATCCCATTCCAGGGCAACGGGAGTACTGCAGGCGATAGAAGGCACTGAAGGCACACAACTTGCCGCTGAATCAGATGGAAAATGTTCTGTAAAGATGGAGCGGTAATAATACTCCTCTTTTGACATGGGGGTATTAATGGGGAACCGGTATTTGGCCGTTTTCATTTGTTCATCGGTTACTTTTTCATTGACCATGGCCTTTAATGAATCGATCCAGTTGTAGCCAACCCCATCAGAGAATTGTTCTTTCTGGCGCCAAACGACACTCTCGGGCAGATAATCTTCAAATGCCTTACGGACAATCCATTTTTCCATTCTGCCATTTTTGGCCATTTTTTCTTCAGGATTGATGCGCATGGCCACATCCAAAAACTCTTTATCCAAAAATGGTACACGGCCTTCTACACCCCATGCTGCCAAGGATTTATTGGCCCTTAGACAATCATACAAATGAAGCTTTGAAAGCTTACGCACCGTTTCTTCATGAAAAGCCTGGGCATTGGGCGCTTTGTGGAAATAGAGGTATCCTCCGAAAATTTCATCAGCTCCTTCACCGGAAAGTACCATCTTCACTCCCATGGATTTAATCACACGGGCAAGCAAGTACATCGGGGTGGAAGCACGAACCGTAGTAACATCATATGTTTCAAGATGATAGATTACATCCCTCAGGGCATCTATCCCTTCCTGGACGGTAAAATGAATTTCATGATGAACCGTTCCGATGTGATCTGCTACTTTTTTGGCAGCAGCCAAGTCGGGAGATCCCACCAAACCAACGGCAAAAGAATGGAGATTGGGCCAATAGGCAGTTTCCGCATCCTGGGATTCGACCCTATAGGCGGCATATTTTTTGGCAATGGCAGAGATCACAGAAGAATCAAGCCCCCCGGACAGTAACACTCCATATGGAACATCCGACATTAACTGACGATGAACGGCATCCTCAAGGGCTTTTCTTAACACATCCATATCAAAACCATTGTCCTTTACATTTTCATAAGAAGTCCACTCACGTTCATACCATGTTTTCACTTCACCATCGGGACTGTATAAATACTTACCCGGCAGGAATTCTTCAATTTGATTACAGGTACCTTCCAACGATTTTAATTCAGAAGCCACATAAAAGTTACCATATTTATCCCATCCCTGGTACAGCGGAATAATTCCAATATGATCGCGTGCCACCAGGTACACCTGTTTTTCAGAATCATAAAGGGCAAAAGCGAAAATCCCGTTCAGGTCTTCGATAAAATCAACCCCTTTTTCACGGTATAACGCCAAAATAACTTCACAGTCTGAATTGGTCATGAATTCGTAGTTATCACCTATTCTTTTGCGTATTTCCATGTGATTATAAATCTCGCCGTTCACGGCAAGTACCAGTTTGCGATCCTTACTGTACAATGGCTGTCCTCCTGATTCAGGATCTACAATAGACAACCGCTCGTGAGACAAAATGCTCTTATCGCATGCAAAGACGCCAGACCAGTCTGGTCCGCGATGACGAATCTTCTTTGACATCTTCAACACCTGGGGACGTAAATCCCGGGAATCTACTTTCAAGTCGAATACACCTACAAATCCACACATATTATTTTATTTTACTGATTAATCTTTGTTTTATCGTTACAGCATTCAAAAATAGTCATTTTGTTCCATTATTACACATTTTGATATCTTTTTTCTTGTTTTTTAGCACTTATTATACAAATATGTCAATGTTATCCTATTTTCATAAAGGTTTATTTCTAACCTAATTTTAGTAAACCCCTAAAAATTGGCTGGATGATGGAATTTTTAATATCTGAATGAATTCGTACCCCCGTTTGATGCATTAATAATTGAAGAAAAGCATTTCAATTTGAAAGAAGGGCTATATTTTCAAAATTCTGCAAAAATGAGCTATAAAAAGCAAAAAGGCAGCTTTTAGAGCTGCCTTCTGACATTTGTATATGAAATTAATCTTAAACGTTGAATCTAAAATGCATGATATCGCCATCCTGGACCACATATTCCTTGCCTTCAATGCCAATTTTCCCCACTTCACGGCAGGCGGCTTCTGAGCCTAAACGCACATAGTCTTCATATTTTATCACCTCAGCACGGATGAATCCTTTTTCAAAATCCGAATGAATGATACCGGCAGCCTGGGGAGCCTTGATTCCGCGCACATAAGTCCATGCACGGCTTTCATCGGCACCGGTGGTAAAATAGGTTTCAAGGTTTAGCAGGCGGTAAGCGGCATGAATCAGTTTATTTACACCCGGTTCTGTCAATCCCAGTTCTTCCAGGAACATTTGTTTTTCCTCGTAGGTTTCAAGCTCCGCAATATCAGATTCAGTAGCAGCAGCAATTACCAGTATTTCAGCTTTTTCATCTTTGACCGCTTCGCGGAGCATTTCCACATAGTGATTGCCTTCCCTGGCCGAGCCCTCATCTACATTGCAGACATACAACACAGGCTTGTTGGTTAGCAAAAAGAAATCGTTGGTCAGTTTTTTATCCTCGGCGCTCAGTTCAACGGTACGGGCTGATTTTCCCTGGACAAGGGCATCGCGGTAGCGTTCACTGATCTCCACAATCTTTTTGGCATTTTTATCCTGCCCATGCTTGGCAATCTTTTCCCATTTGGCAATTCTTGCTTCCACCGTTTCCAGGTCTTTCAGCTGCAACTCGATATCAATTACTTCCTTGTCGCGTACCGGATTCACAGATCCGTCAACATGGACAATGTTAGGGTTGTCAAAACATCGGACCAGATGGATGATAGCGTCCGTTTCACGAATATTTGCAAGGAACTGGTTTCCAAGCCCCTCGCCTTTACTGGCACCTTTTACCAGACCTGCAATATCAACAATTTCGATGGTAGTAGGTACAACTTTCTTGGGATTGTCAATTCGCTGAAGTTCAATTAACCGTGGGTCAGGAACAGTAATCACACCAACATTGGGTTCGATGGTACAAAACGGAAAGTTGGCCGATTGTGCCTTGGCATTCGACAAACAGTTAAATAAAGTTGACTTTCCTACATTGGGAAGTCCTACAATTCCACACTTTAAAGCCATGCGTTTTACTCTTTTTTGATTTTCAGTGCAAAGATAATCTATTCAGCCAAGTATGAAGCAATTAAAAGTTTATACTTATTATTACTTTTGCCAACAAACAAAACCTTATGATTTTAAATTCAGTTTCGGTTGATTGTGTGATTTTTGGATTCGACCATTCAGGGCTTTGGGTTCTGCTAAATCAAATTAACCGAGAGGCCCTGATCAAAACACTTCCTGAACAGGCAAGTTCTGATCAGATCAAAAAGCTGTATGAGCAGCATCCTTTATTAACAAGTGACCAGTTATGGAGCCTTTTTGGAGGTCATGTTCCTGAAGAATGTGATTTGGAGGATTTTGCCCAGGAACTGCTGTACAAGGCTACCGGACTTAAAAATGTCTATCTGCAACAGATACAAGCCTTTGGTTCTCTGGACCGTGTGCCTTACACCCGAGTGATCACCATAGGATTTTATGCATTGATCAATCCTGATTATTACAAGCTGAAACAATCAAATATTGCCAAATCACTTCAGTGGTTCAACATTCATGAACTGCCACAGTTGTGCTTTGATCACGAAAAGATTATCCATCAGGCGCTTAATAAATTACAGCAGGAGGTAAGGTATCATCCCGTGGGCTTTCATCTCCTGGCGGAAAAGTTTACCCTTACCGAAATTCAATCCCTGTATGAGGTGATTTTGAATAAAAAGATGGATACCCGAAATTTCAGAAAGAAGCTGGCCAAGATGAAACTGTTGGTCGATTCAGGTGAGAAACAAAAAAATGTAGCCCACAGGGCCGCTAAATTATATCAGTTCGACATCAGGGTTTATGAGAAACTAAAAGAAGAAGGACTAAATTTCAGAATCGAATGACAGGAGATTAAACTATTTCATGATTTTATTGTCAGATACAAAACGAGTTGACAAGGTATGACCGAAGACCAGCAAATATTGTACTGGCTGAAAGATTCCTCCAAAAAAGAACCGGCTTTCAAGCTACTGATCTCCACATATAAAGAGCGGCTGTACTGGCATATTCGAAAAATTGTGATCAATCATGATGATACCGATGATGTGCTGCAAAATTCTTTGATAAAGGTATGGAATGGGCTGGATTCCTTTCGTGCTGAATCGAGCCTTTTCACCTGGCTGTACCGTATTGCCACCAATGAATCGATCACCTTTTTAAATCAGCGAAACCGCAGAATGTTACCCGGCCTTAACGAGGGTAATGAATTTCTGGTGGAAAACCTGGAAAGCGATCCCTATTTTGATGGGGATGAATGGCAAATCCTACTGCAAAAAGCAATCGCTGCTTTGCCTGACAAGCAAAGGCTGGTATTCAACATGAAATATTTTGATGAGATTAAATATGAAGATATGGCCAAGATACTGGACACCTCTGTTGGAGCACTGAAGGCTTCCTATCATCATGCGGTTAAGAAAGTAGAGGAATATGTAAAAATCAATGAATCAAAAATTAGCCGGTAAAATATCATTTAATAAACGTTGAAATAATGTTTTTAGATTAAACTATTTTGAATTCAAGATGTCAAAGCGATAGATACAAAAATGATGTACGAAGAAGATAATATAGAGCCTGATTTTTTAAAACAGCTTAAAAAGAATCCTTTTAAGACCCCGGAAAACTATTTTGAATCGATAGAAGACAGGGTCATGCATGCGGTTAAACAGGAAAGCAAAAAGAAGAATAGCGGTTATTCAGCAAAAGTAATTCGTTTTCTAAAGCCCGCCCTGGCCGTTGCCGCAAGCCTGGGCATTATATTCATGCTTGTTTATTACCCGGTAAATTATTTATCACAAAAAGAGGTTGCCAAAGTAACAGTTACAGACACCGTTACCCCGGATACCATGGATGCTTATTCCCTTAGCTTTTCCCTGGTGGATGATAATTCATTAATAAATACCATTATCAATGAAGATAAAGCTGTTAAGGAAGAGATCAATCCCGATGAAGTGCTGGCCTATCTTTCTTCTGACATGAATGATATTGAAATATACTCCGAAATACAAAACTAAATAGTTATGAAAAAGTTAACTATCATTATTCTTTTGGCCCTGTTTACCTTCAGCGTCAATGCACAGGAAAGACGAGGCGGAAACCCTGAAATGTTTGAAAAAATAAAAGCTGAGAAAATTTCATTTTTCACCAGCAAACTAAGTCTTACACCTTCAGAGGCGCAGGCATTCTGGCCGGTTTACAATGAATACGAAAAGAAAAGATTTGACATTCAGCGTGAAATTCACCATTTTGAGCGAATGCCGGATGAGGAGTTTGCAAAATTGTCAGATTCCGATATTGAGAAAATGACCAATGATTACATCAATTCATTTGATAAAGAAGCCCAGCTACTGAAGGAGTACAACAAACAATTTTTGAAAATACTTCCAAAGAAAAAAGTGCTGATGGTTTACAAAGCTGAAAATGAATTCAGATCTCATCTAATAAGGGAATTCAGAAAAGGGGATGGACCAAAAAGAGATTAAAACAAAAGAGCCGGGTAACCCGGCTCTTTTGTTTTATAATGTATATTTCCCTTTTTCCATAAACTCAATGGTCTTATTAATTCCAACATACATCAAGGTGTCTTTATCCACAAATGGAACGACAGCACGGTAATCGGATAAAAAGTTCTCAAGGTAAGCGGATGTTTTGGCAGGTCTTCTAAACTCAATAGCCTGGGCTGCATTGTAGAGTTCAATGGCCAAAATGCTGTAAATATTATGGACCACTTTCAAAGCTTTTGTGGCAGCATTGCCTCCCATGCTCACATGATCTTCCTGCTCATTGGAGGATGGAATGGAATCTACAGAGGCGGGGGTACTTAACTGTTTGTTTTGACTCACAATGGAAGCGGCGGCATACTGCGGAATCATAAAGCCTGAATTAAGGCCCGGGGTAGCTACCAGAAAAGTGGGTAGCTGATGTTCGCCTGAAATTAACCGATAGGTACGGCGCTCGGAAATACTTCCAATTTCAGACAATGCAATGGCCAGAAAGTCCAATGACAGAGCCAATGGTTCACCATGAAAATTACCCCCTGAAATGATCAGATCATCTTCTGGAAAAACGGTAGGATTATCGGTAACCGAGTTGATCTCTGTTTCAACAATCCCTGCCACGTAATTGACCACATCCTTTACAGCCCCATGAACCTGTGGAATACACCTAAAAGAATAGGGATCCTGTACATGATTTTTTTTGCGGCTGATCAATTCACTGCCTTCCAACAAGGACCTAAAATTGGCAGCAGTTTGTATTTGCCCTTGATGGGGCCTTATTTCCTGTACCTGGGCCATGAAAGGTTCAATCAACCCGTCATAGCTGTCCAATGACAATGCCCCGATAATATCGGCATAATCCATCAGTCTGAATGACTTAAGCAAGGAATAAACGGCATGGGCACTCATAAACTGTGTCCCGTTTAAAAGGGCCAGTCCTTCCTTGGCCTGTAAACAGATAGGCTGCCATTTCATTTCTGAAAGCACCTCTGAAGCCGGTTGCTTTTTCCCTTTGAAATAAACATCCCCAAGGCCTAACAAGGGCAAAAAGAGCATTGCCAGGGGAGCCAAATCTCCACTCGCCCCCAAAGATCCCTGCTCACAAACAACAGGCAGGATGTCGTTATTGTATAAATCCAGGATTCGTTGAACCGTTATCAGCTGAACAGCCGAATTACCCTTGGCAAGGGCATGCGCTTTTAATAAGAACATTAAGCGGACAACATCTGCCGGAATTTCAGGTCCAAGATTGCAGGCATGGGAAATGACAAGGTTTTCCTGCAATTTGCTTAAATCCTCCCTGGAGATTTCAATATTGCAAAGGGCTCCAAAACCAGTGTTGATGCCATACAATGGCTCCCTCGTCTCATGTATTTTACGATCCAGGTATGCCTTGCTTTTTTGGATCAGCTCAACGGAGTCTTCCGATAAAACCAACTTTTTTTTGTGTTCCAAAATCTCCTTGATCATGGGATAGGTAAGTCTTTCAGGAGATATATAATGAATTTCTCTTTCCATAGTTTTAGATAGTGATTTTTGAATAACTCATTTATTCAAAAATCGAATTAAGGATTACTGATTGGCAATATCCATGGATAAAGGTAGTCTATCCTGAATATTGATTATTTAATTAGGGTATTAAAGGCTATGTAGAAAAGAAAAATTCAGGGACAACGGATGTCTCCCCCTATGGTTTTTGAAAAGCGGTCATATTTCTTTAAAAGTGCCATTTTTCTGTAAGTTCAGAAACGGGCATATGGGAAGATTGTCTATTAAGCGAGATGAATCTTCCTGCCAATTTCAGGTGAATATTTAATACAACGAATATACACCTGAAATTAGCACAAAAAGATTTTATTCTGAAAGGATATTTATCAGTTCTTTGGCATCGACTAGCTGCTGATTGCCGGTAAGCATATTTTTAAGATTTATTTTGCCCTGCGACATTTCTTCCTCTCCCACAATGGCAACAAAAGGAATATTCTTGTTATTGGCCCAGGTCATCTGTTTTTTCATCTTACTCTGGTCAGGGAAAATCTCGGCATTGATGCCAGCTTTGCGTACCTCGGTCAGAACCGGCAAACAGAAAGCCTCCTCGGCAGCGCCAAGATTTAAGAATAACAACTTTGTTGAATCGATGGTCTCTGAAGGAAACAATTGCAGTTGAGTCAGCACGTCATAGATACGGTCAGCGCCAAATGATATGCCAACACCTGAAACGCCGGGCATTCCAAAAATACCTGTCAGGTCATCATAACGGCCACCGCCGCAAATACTGCCCATGGCCACATCCTTGGCTTTTACTTCAAAAATAGCCCCGGTATAATAGTTTAATCCGCGCGCCAGGGTTAAGTCCAGTTCTATCTCAGTGCTTAAATTAAATGCTGCAAGGTAGGCAAACAAAGTACGCATCTCGTCAATACCCTTTGCCCCGATTTCTGAATGTCCAATGGCAGCTTCCAGTTGGGCCAGCTTTTCATTGACAGAACCTGATAAATGAAGGATAGGCTGCAGTTTGTCAACAGCTGACTGCGGAATACCTTTTTCGGTTAATTCCTCGTTTACTTTATCCAGCCCGATTTTATCCAGCTTATCGATAGCCACGGTAATATCCACAATACGGTCCTTCTCCCCTATCACCTCGGCAATTCCTGCCAGGATTTTACGGTTGTTGATTTTAACCACCGTGTTGATCTTCAGCCTTGAAAATACCGCATCCACAATCTGAACCAGTTCGGCTTCATTGAGCAGGGAATCACTGCCTACGATATCCACATCGCACTGATAGAATTCACGGTAACGTCCTTTCTGTGGACGGTCGGCCCGCCAAACAGGCTGAATCTGGTAACGTTTAAAAGGAAAGGAAATCTCATTCCGGTATTGAACCACAAAACGGGCAAAAGGTACGGTCAGGTCATAACGTAACCCTTTTTCTGAAATTTTGTTGGTCAAACGAATACTGTTGCGTTCAAGCAATTCAGTATCGGAAAGTCCAGCGGCAAAATCACCGGAGTTAAGGATTTTAAAAAGCAGTTTATCGCCCTCTTCCCCGTACTTGCCCATCAGGGTCGACAGGTTTTCCATTGCAGGGGTTTCTATGGGCTGGAAGCCATACAAGCGGAAAATACTTTTGACAGTATCGAATATGTAATTGCGGTTGGTCATTTCAACCGGTGAAAAATCGCGTGTTCCTTTTGGAATGGAAGGTTTTTGTGCCATGAGTTCATTTAATTCTGAATGGCGTCAAAATTAAGGAAAATCAGTAGATACTATTGGATTGAATAAGTTTTTATCGTTGATAATATTGATCTGTTAACCGGGAAAGGTAATTTTCGCAATCCATATCCCCTTCTTTGGGAGCCCAGGAAGCAAAGTTTTTATCCAATGGTTGAATGTATGGTCCATCTTTAATTTCATAAACAACCGTCCCTTGGGCAAGTGAAATCACCGAATGCCAAACGCCTGCAGGTATTTCGATGGCATGAGTTCCCTTGGCGGGATCCAGCAGAATAAAATCGATTGGGTTTCCTGAATCATCAAATATTACCAGGAGCAAACTGCCCCTCAACACGATAAAAACCTCCCGTTTATCTGGGTTTTCATGTTTATGCGGTTGAATATAGGTGCCCAGTTCAAAAGCATTAAGCATCCTGTTGATCGGGTCCGATAATTCTTCATGGAAGTTGAGATTCAATCTCCGCCGTGGCAACAGTGCTGCCTTTTGGCTTAATTCGGATAGCGTCTGATCAGAGATAATTTTCATCTGCTTATTTTTCAAATCTGCTACAAAGACTCAAAGACACAAGATTAAATGAAGAAATATCCTTAATTCAACGTAGTGTCTTTGCTTCTTTGTGGCAAACTTATCATATTTAAATCTTACTTCAATTTTCCTGAAGCATTCTCCAATACTACATTTGAAAGGATGGAAGCATCTACTTTATCTGGAATATGCGAGCAGAAACCGATGCCAACATAAAAGGGTCCATCCAGGTGTAAATGCACCGGCTGTCCGTACATTTTCATAGGTTCACCAGCCTGGCTGAGATAAATGGTGAAATCATCACCTGTCTTTTCAATACCAAGACGAAGGGTGCCTTTGGGCTCCACGCGCATTTCCTTCATACCTTCCCCCTTACCATTTCGATAGGCAAGGTGAATCAGGCCTCCACCGTGAAGAGCAACCATGGCTTCTTTGGAATCATCCTCCAGGCTTTGACGAATCACCAGGACAGCCTTACGGTCGAAGTAGCCATCTTTATCTGGAAAGTTGATGTCAGCGGCCAATGAAACATCGCCCGACATTTCCTTCCAGAGGTAACGGAATTCATCACGCGTATACCAAATATTGTAACCCGCTGAATTAATGGTGTACTGACCTGTTTTATTGTTGTAACTGGAGGAACCGGGCACTACTGCTGCCCCGATATCACTTTGGCCTTTAAAAATCCCGATGGGAGTATTGTCAGTTCTTGTTTCTCTGTGGAAATTTGCAGGTGGCGGTACTTGCTGATGGGTAGCAGATCCTGGCAGGGCCCAGTCGGGTACTTCCACTTTCGACGAAGTTGTTTGGGCGATAGCCATTTGAGATAGAGCACATACTGCCAAAAAGAAAAATCGTTTCATAAGTTTAGTATTCGTAAAAATGGTTTATATTTTTTCCTTCATGTAAATCCGAATTCGGGAAACACTACTCATAATCATTCAAAATGATACCTCCCGATTCAGTTATAAAATTAATAATTAAATTCTTTTAAAGATATTTAAGTAATAGGACACCAATAATGTCGTGTTTTATAATCCTAAATTAAAGAACAAAGAAGAAGGTGTCTCGATAAAAATATAAACACAGAGACACTGTAACACAGCGAAAAAGCAATTCTCGATCAATCTATAAACCAAAATGTCAGGGACAACTGATTGCCCCTGACTTCATTTGATATCTTTAGAAACTATGCTAATCTTTTACCAGCTTTTTGTATTTGATGCGCTGTGGGCCAACATCGCCCATTCGTTTCTTGCGGTTTTCTTCATAATCGGTGAAACCGCCTTCAAAAAATACCACTTTTGAGTCCCCCTCAAAAGCAAGAATATGAGTGGCAATTCGGTCCAGGAACCAGCGGTCGTGGGATATTACCACCGCGCAGCCGGCAAAATTGTCCAACCCTTCTTCCAGGGCGCGCAAGGTGTTAATATCGATATCATTGGTAGGCTCATCAAGCAGCAATACGTTTCCTTCTTCCTTTAGGGCTAGGGCCAGATGCAAACGGTTCTTTTCCCCTCCTGAGAGATAGCCGCATTTCTTTTCCTGATCGGCCCCTCCAAAGTTAAACCTTGAAACATAGGCACGTGCATTTAATTGCTTGCCCCCTATTGATATCAAGTCACTTCCTCCGGTGATTACCTGGAACACCGTTTTCTCAGGATCAATAGCTTTATGGGTCTGGTCGACATAGGCAATTTTTACGGTATCGCCCACATCGAAGGTGCCTTTATCGGCTTGTTCCTGTTTCATGATCAGCTTGAAAAGGGTTGTTTTACCGGCACCATTAGGCCCGATTACCCCAACGATTCCATTGGGTGGCAAAACAAAATTCAGGTTTTCAAACAAGATACGATCGCCATATCCTTTGGCCACATCTATTGCAGAAATCACTCTCTCACCCAGACGAGGACCATTAGGAATAAATATTTCAAGCTTTTCTTCCTTCGATTTCACATCTTCACTTAAAAGACGGTCGTAGGCTCCCAGACGCGCTTTAGATTTTGCCTGCCGGGCTTTGGGGGCCATGCGTATCCATTCCAACTCTCTTTCGAGTGATTTTCTACGTTTGGAAACCTGTTTTTCTTCCTGCTCCATACGTTTGGTTTTCTGATCCAGCCACGAGGAGTAGTTTCCTTTCCAGGGAATTCCTTCTCCACGATCCAATTCCAGGATCCATCCGGCCACATTATCCAGGAAATAACGGTCGTGCGTAATACAAATTACCGTTCCCTTGTATTGCTGAAGATGCAATTCAAGCCATTGAATGGATTCAGCGTCCAAATGGTTGGTAGGCTCATCAAGCAACAGCACATCAGGTTCTTTGAGCAACAAGCGGCACAAAGCCACCCGGCGGCGTTCTCCACCTGAAAGTTCACCCACCAGCTGATCATCCGGCGGACATTGCAATGCATCCATGGCACGCTCCAATTTGGCATCCAGGTTCCAGGCATCATACTGGTCAATTTTATCTTGAAGAACCGCCTGGTCAGCATATAATTTATCCATTACATCTGGATTTTCATACACTTCTGGATCAGAGAATTTCAGATTGATGTCTTCATAGGCTTTCAGCACATCAACGATCTCCTGGACCCCTTCCTGCACAATTTCCTTTACAGTTTTTGTTTCATCCAACTGAGGATCTTGTTCCAAATATCCTACTGTATATCCGGGAGCAAATACAACCTCACCCTGGTAGGAGCTTTCGATACCTGCTATAATTTTGAGCAATGTAGATTTTCCTGATCCGTTTAAACCTATAATACCTATTTTTGCCCCCAGGTAAAATGACAAGGAAATATCTTTTAGCACTTGTTTTTGGGGAGGAAATGTTTTATTTACCCGATACATCGAGAAAATGATCTTCTTATCGTCTGCCATATATGTTTATTTATTTATTTTATAATCAAAGGAATAGAACTACCTATCCAAGAGCATATTTGAGCTATCAAAATTAATATATTTTAATTTTCAAAATTCGTATCTTTATGCAAAACTAATTTGTTTTATTTAAAATAATTCATGGTGAAATTACTTGTTGTAGATGATAATCCTGTCAATCAAAAATTACTATTTTATTCTTTAAAAAAGGAATATGACATCGAACTAGCCAACAATGGTCTTGAAGCTGTCAACCTATTAAATGGTAAATGTTTTGATGTAGTAATAATGGATTTAATGATGCCCATTATGGATGGAGCGGAAGCCACCCTAAAAATCAGGGAATCAGATCATCACCGCAACAAACATATCCCGATCATTTTATTGACCACCAATGATTTAGAAGATGAAAGGCTTCGATGTTTTGAGAGTGGTGCTGATGATTATTTAATTAAACCAGTCAATATAGACAATTTAATTACTACGATAGATTATTACATCAAACAAAAACAAGAACTATTATAATTTGGCCTTGCTTAAATTGGCTAATATTGATGAATGTGGTATAAATAAAAAAGGCTGATATAATCAGCCTTTTTTATTTTCTTTTCACACAAACATTTATTCTGCAGCTACTTCAGGTGTTGTAGTATCTGCAGCAGGTTTGTTTTCGACTTTAGGTGCTTCAGCTTTTGGGGCAGATTTTTTCTTTCCACCGCGACGAGAACGAGCTGGTTTTGCTTTTGCATCTTTAGCAGCAAGCATGTTTTCATTAAAGTCCACCAATTCAATGATACACATTTCTGCGTTATCACCAATACGGTTTCCTGTTTTAAGAATTCTTGTATAACCTCCTGGGCGATCCCCTACTTTTTCAGCCACATCTCTGAATAATACCGCTACTGCGGTTTTGCTTTGCAAATATTCAAAAACGACTCTGCGTGAATGAGTGGCATCATCTTTAGCCTTAGTGATCAGAGGCTCAACATACACTCTTAATGCTTTTGCTTTAGCTACAGTTGTAGTGATGCGTTTATGAAAAATCAATGAATTAGCCATATTGGCCAACATAGCTTTTCTGTGGGAGCTTGTTCTACCTAAATGGTTGAATTTTTTACTATGTCTCATTTTTACTTATTCCTTGTCAAGTTTATATTTACTGATATCCATTCCGAAAGTCAAATTCAGGTTCACAAGTAAATCATCTAATTCTGTAAGTGATTTTTTACCGAAATTACGGAATTTAAGCAAATCATTACGATTATAAGTAACCAGTTCACCCAATGTTTCAACATCCGCTGCTTTTAGACAATTAAGAGCACGAACAGAAAGATCCATATCCACCAATTTTGTTTTCAGCAACTGGCGCATGTGCAATACTTCTTCATCAAACTCTTCATTGGCAAATTTCTCATCCGAATCGATTGTAATCTTTTCGTCAGAAAATAGCATAAAGTGGTAAATCAGAATTTTTGCTGCTTCTTTCAAGGCATCTTTTGGATGTATCGAACCATCGGTGGTGATTTCAAAAACCAGCTTTTCATAGTCGGTTTTCTGTTCCACACGATAATTCTCGATTGCATATTTCACATTCTTGATAGGTGTGAAAATTGAATCAATCGGAATAACTCCAAACTCAGCATCGATTGGTTTATTTTCAGTGCCTGGTACATATCCGCGACCCTTGTTGATGGAAATTTCCATCTGCAATACAACTTCAGGTTCCATCCGGCAAATAACTAATTCTGGATTTAAAACACGGAAGCCGGTCATAAATTTATTTATATCCCCAGCAGTAAATATTTCCTGTCCTGAAATTGATATTGTAACCTTCTCGCTGTCTACATCTTCAGTTTCTCTTTTGAATCGGATCTGCTTCAAATTCAGAATGATTTCGGTAACATCTTCCATCACTCCTTTAATGGTAGCAAATTCATGATCAACTTTGTCAATTTTGACAGTGGTAATTGCATAACCTTCCAAAGAGGATAACAGAATTCTTCGTAAGGCATTACCGATTGTAATACCATAACCTGGTTCCAATGGACGGAATTCAAACTTTCCGTACTTCTCATCGGTTTCAACCATTATAACTTTGTCGGGTTTCTGGAACGCTAATATTGCCATAATACTGAGTAATTGATTATTTAGAATACAACTCTACAATAAGTTGTTCTTTAATGTTTTCAGGAATTTCTTCTCTTTCAGGACGGTTTAAGTATTTACCAACCAATTGAGCATTATCCCATTCCAACCATGAATATTTGCTGTAACGACGTGAATTCAAGGAATTGGTAATTGCTTCCAAAGACTTTGATTTTTCACGAACACCAACAAGGTCACCAGGGCGTAAATGATAAGAAGGGATATTTACCACTTCACCATTTACATTAATATGCTTGTGCGATACCAACTGACGGGCAGCAGCACGCGTTGGAGCGATACCTAAACGATAAACAACATTATCTAAACGGCCTTCCAAAAGTTGTAATAATACTTCACCGGTAACCCCCTTAGATGCAGAAGCTTTTTTAAACAGATTAGAAAATTGTTTTTCCAAAACGCCATACATGTATTTGGCTTTTTGTTTTTCTTTCAATTGCGTACCATATTCAGATTTTTTACGCCTGCGGCTAGCTAAACCATGGAAACCTGGAGGGTAATTTTTCTTTTCTAGTACTTTATCAGGTCCGAAAATTGGTTCACCAAATTTTCGGGCTATTCTGGATTTTGGTCCTAAATATCTTGCCATTACTGTTTTAATTAATAAGATTAAACACGTCTTCTTTTTGCAGGACGACATCCATTATGTGGAAGTGGAGTTACGTCAACAATTTCACTCACTTGAATGCCAACGCTGCTGATAGCACGAATAGCAGATTCACGACCATTTCCTGGACCTTTCACATACACTTTAACTTTTCTCAGTCCAAGATCATATGCTGTCTTGGCGCATTCTTCAGTTGCTACCTGCGCTGCATAAGGAGTATTCTTTTTGGATCCTCTAAAGCCTTTTTTACCGGCCGATGACCATGAAATTACTTCACCATTACCATTGGTCAATGACACAATGATGTTATTGAATGAAGAGTGAACATGTGCCTGTCCAATTGCCTCAACGATAACAACTCGTTTTTTTGTAGAACCAGTCTTTTTTGCCATAATTCAAATATCAATTATTTAGTGGCTTTTTTCTTATTAGCAACAGTTTTTCTTTTTCCTTTACGGGTACGGGCATTATTTTTAGTACTTTGTCCACGCAGAGGTAAGCCAACACGATGACGGATACCACGGTAACAACCAATATCCATTAATCGTTTAATATTCATCTGGGTTTCAGAACGTAATTCTCCTTCCACCTTAATGCTTCCACTAATTGCTGCACGAACAGCAGCCAGATGATCATCTGTCCAATCCTGAACTTTTATGTTTTTGTCAACGCCCGCTTTTTCAAGAAGCGTTACGGATAGGTTTCTTCCAATACCGTAGATATAGGTTAAAGCTATTTCGCCTCTTTTATTGTTCGGGATGTCAACACCACTTATACGAGCCATAAATAAATTTTTTTACAAAGTTAATTAAATTATCCCTGACGTTGTTTGTACTTAGGATTCTTTTTGTTAATCACGTACAAACGGCCTTTCCTGCGAACAATTTTGCAGTCAGCGCTACGTTTTTTAATGGATGCTCTTACTTTCATCAGTATATTTTTTAGTTTTTGTATCTAAAAGTAATTCTTCCTTTGGTCAGGTCGTATGGGGACATTTCCACTTTTACCTTATCGCCTGGTAAGATTTTAATATAATGCATACGCATCTTACCTGAAATATGGGCTGTTATAGTATGTCCATTTTCCAATTCAACCCTGAACATTGCATTTGATAATGATTCAATGATTGTTCCGTCTTGTTGTATAGAAGACTGTTTTGCCATAAATATAGACTAATTATCAATATTTTGATGTTTACATTCCAAATAATTATCAGTATTAAACATCTATACGGAAAGTTAAATAATTTCCGTAAATAAATCTGGTAAAACAAAAAGAATTACCAGACTTATTTTGTATTTATGAATTAAATTAACAAGTTTAGAACTTTCATCTATCCTGGGCATTACTATGCCCAAATAGTTATTAATACATGCCGGTGCTGGTGCGTCCTTTGATGCGGCCTGATTTCATCAAACCATCATAGTGACGCATTAACAAATGGCTTTCAATTTGCTGCAAAGTATCCAGTACAACGCCTACGAGTATCAACAAGGAAGTTCCGCCAAAGAAATAGGCAAATTGTTTGTTAATACCGGCCATCATGGCAAATGCTGGCAGAATGGTTACAATACCCAGAAAGATAGACCCAGGTAATGTAATTCTGGACATAACGGTATCAAGAAATTCAACTGTTTTCTTTCCAGGTTTAACCCCGGGAATAAAACCACCGTTTTTCTTCATATCCTCTGCCATTTGCATTGGATTTACAGTAATTGCTGTATAAAAATAAGTAAATAAGATTACAAGTATAAATAGCGTGAAGTTATGCCAAAAACCAGTATAATCTGATATTGAAGCGGCAAAACCACTTAAGCTATCTAATTTAGCAAATCCTGCAATACTTGCCGGAATAAACATGATTGCCTGGGCAAAAATGATTGGCATAACTCCGGCAGCATTTACCTTTAAAGGAATATACTGACGAACACCACCATATTGCTTATTGCCTACAATTCTTTTTGCATATTGTACGGGGATTTTACGAGTTCCCTGAACCAGTAAAATAGCACCCATAAATATAACAATCAGAACCACAAACTCAAGCAGGAACATCACCAGACCACCACCTTGCTGTTCGATGCGTGAAGCAAGTTCAGCAACGATAGAATGGGGCAAGCGGGCCATGATTCCAATCATGATAATCAGCGAAATACCATTTCCAATGCCTTTATCAGTAATACGTTCACCAAGCCACATTACAAACATTGAACCGGCTGTTAAGATAATAGTCGATGTAATGGTGAAAAGTGTACCGGTAAGCGCAAATGCTGTTTCAGGTAATTGAACATGTAGATTCACTAAATAAGCTGGAGCCTGAAATAAAAGGATAACAACCGTCAGGTAACGAGTTAACTGATTGATTTTCCTGCGTCCAGATTCACCCTCTTTTTGCAAGCGCTGAAAATAAGGTACCGCGATACCTAACAGCTGAATTACAATTGAAGCTGAAATATACGGCATAATTCCCAGAGCAAATATTGATGCCTGAGAAAATGCCCCTCCAGAGAACATATCCAACAATCCGAGCAACCCTTCAGATGTTTGTTTTGTGAGATTTTGTAATTGAGCCGGATCCACTCCTGGTAATGAAACATACGAGCCTAAACGATAAATCAAAAGGAAAAACAATGTAACCCCCAAACGGGACCGCAAGTCTTCGATTTTATAAATATTCTTTAGGGTTTCTATAAACTTTTTCATCAGCTTAGAGTATTTCTGTGGTTCCTGCTAATTTCTCAATGGTCTCTTTTGCTCTCTTTGAAAAAGCGTGAGCTTTTACGTCTAATTTTAGGTTCAGTATCCCATCGCCTAAAATCTTAATTTTATCTGTTTTTGAAGCCATACCAGCCTCCACTAAAATATCAGTATCAATTGTTGATACATTTAAGGATTCAGCCAATTCCTGAATTACATTCAGATTAATTGCCTTAAACTCTTTTCTGTTGATATTTTTAAATCCAAATTTAGGGACAACGCGTTGTAAAGGCATTTGACCTCCTTCAAAACCACGACGGGTTTTATATCCCGATCTCGATTTGGCCCCTTTATGACCTCTGGTGGAAGTGCCACCGTGGCCAGAACCCTGACCACGACCAATACGCTTTTCGCGTTTTGTTGAACCTTCCGCAGGTTTAAGATTACTTAAATCCATATTTCTTGATCTTAATAAGTTTAAACTTCTTCAACACTTACGAGATGTTTCACTTTGTTGATCATCCCCATAATCTGTGGAGTTACCTCATGTTCTACAGACCGGTTAAGTTTTTTGATTCCCAACGCAATTAAAGTTGCTTTTTGTGTTTTATCGGAACCAATCTTACTTCTTACTTGTGTAATTTTTATCTTAGCCATAACTCCTTATCCATTAAATACTTTATCCAAAGTAACTCCGCGCTGGTCAGCAACAGAATGAGCATCACGTAATTCAAGAAGGGCAGCCATCGTAGCCTTTACCAAGTTGTGAGGGTTTGATGATCCTTTTGATTTAGCAAGGATATTGTGAACTCCTACACTTTCCAACACCGAGCGCATAGCACCTCCGGCCTTTACTCCTGTACCTGATGTAGCTGGTTTCAAGAAAACACGGGCTCCACCAAATTTAGCTTCTTGTTCATGAGGGATCGTTCCTTTATGAATTGGAACTTTCACTAGATTCTTTTTAGCTGCATCAACACCTTTAGAGATTGCTGTAGTAACTTCACTGGCTTTACCTAGGCCCCAGCCTACAATACCATCTTCATTACCGACAACAACAATTGCTGAGAAACTAAATGTTCTACCCCCTTTGGTTACTTTAGTAACACGGTTAATAGCTACCAACCGGTCTTTCAGTTCCAAATCACTGGTTTTTACTTTTCTGATATCTCCTGCCATAACTATTAAAATTTAAGGCCACCTTCACGGGCAGCGTCAGCTAATTGTTTAACTCTACCGTGGTACAAATAACCATTACGATCGAATACTACTGATGAGAATCCGGCAGCGATAGCTTTTACAGCTACAGCTTTTCCAACTTTTTCAGCCATTTCTACTTTGGTACCCTGGGCACCTTCGAAATCTTTATTAAGGGAAGAAACTGCCAACAATGTTTTTCCTGATTGATCATCAATCAACTGAGCATAAATTTGCTTGTTGCTTCTAAAAACATTCAGACGTGGTCTTTCTGCAGTTCCGGAAACAACTTTCCGGATTCTTTTCTTAATTCTATATCTTCTTTCTTGCTTCGTTAAAGCCATGGTTTTTATATTTTACTATTTTGCACCAGCTGATTTACCGGCTT
Source organism: Prolixibacteraceae bacterium (assembly GCA_035297625.1). GTDB lineage: Bacteria > Bacteroidota > Bacteroidia > Bacteroidales > Prolixibacteraceae > Aquipluma. The sequence goes on along the minus strand of DATGYU010000412.1, from coordinate 5,603 downwards.
TGCGCCTAATAAGTTCACCAACAAACTTAACACCTTTTCCTTTATATGGCTCAGGTTTTCTGAAGGATCTGATTTTAGCAGCAATATGGCCAATCAGTTGTTTGTCACAACTTTTCAAAGTTACTATCGGGTTAGAACGTTTATCACTTTTTGCCTCTACCTGAACTTCTTTCGGAAGATAAAGGTAAGTATGGTGTGAATATCCTAAAACCAAATCGAGTAATTGACCTTCGTTTTCAGCACGATAACCAACACCAACCAATTCTAACTTTACTTCATACCCTTTTGATACTCCTGTAACCATATTGTTTACAAGAGAACGATAAAGGCCATGCATGGCACGGTGTTTCTTTTCCTCTGATGGACGGTTTACTGTTAAAATATTACCATCCAAAGAGAGGGTAATTTCGGGATCAACCTGCTGGTTCAGTTCACCCAGCGGACCTTTTACAGTAACCAGGTTTGAATCTGATACCGTAACTTTTACACCGGCCGGGATTTCAATGGGTAGTTTACCTATCCTTGACATTATTATTCCTCCTAGATTAATAAACGTAACATAAAACTTCACCGCCAACGCTTAATTCCCGAGCTTCTTTATCGGTGATTACGCCTTTGGAGGTCGATAATATTGCGATTCCCAAACCATTTAATACTCTGGGAATGCTGTCCGTATGACAATACTTTCTTAAACCAGGCTTACTGATTCTTCTGATTGCCTTAATGGCAGGAACTCGCGTTTCCGGGTGGTATTTCAAGGCAATTTTAATGTTGCCCTGGAAGTTTACTTCGTCTTCAAACTTATAGTTGAGGATATATCCTTTATCTTTCAAAATTTTGGTAATTTCTTTCTTGATATTGGATGCAGGAATATCAACCACACGATGTTTTGCTTTCTGGGCATTTCTGATGCGTGTCAGATAATCTGCTATTGGATCTGTAATTTTGCTCATTACTTCTTAATTAAAAATTACCAACTTGCTTTTTTTACACCGGGAATTAAACCAGAAGAAGCCATTTCTCTGAAATTGATTCTGCTGATACCGAATTGACGCATATATCCTTTTGGACGTCCGGTTAATTTGCATCTGTTATGCATACGAATACGGGCAGAGTTCTTAGGTAATTTCTGAAGGCCAACGTAATCACCTTCAGCCTTAAGTTTGGCTCTCTTTTCGGCATATTTTTCAACAAGCGCTGCCCGTTTTACCTCACGGGCTTTCATTGATTCCTTAGCCATATATTAATTCTTTTTAGCATTTTTAAAAGGTAAACCTAACTCTTTCAATAAAGCATAGCCTTCTTCATCTGAATAGGCTGAAGTCACGAAAGTGATATTCATACCGTTGATACGGGTAACTTTATCCAAAACAATTTCCGGGAAAATGATTTGCTCAGGAATACCAAGAGTATAATTTCCTCTTCCATCCATTTTGCCTTCAATCCCTTTGAAATCGCGAATACGAGGAAGAGATACACTGATTAGACGATCCAGGAATTCATACATATGCTCTCTGCGAAGGGTTACTCTAACCCCGATTGGCATTTTCTTCCTTAGTTTGAAATTAGAGATGTCTCTCTTTGACTTGGTTTGGACTGCCTTCTGTCCGGCGATAGTAGTAATCTCCTCGGTAGCGATTTCGATTAACTTTTTATCTGCTATAGCAGCTCCAACCCCCTGGTTGATGACAATTTTCTCTAACCTTGGCGCCTGCATTACATTTTTGTAGGAAAAATCCTTCATTAATGCAGGAACAACTTCGTCCAAGTATTTTTTCTTAAGTGTTGGTACGTAAGCCATTACTTAATCTCCTCTCCTGATTTTTTAGAATAACGAACTAATTTACCTTTATCATTAAGCTTTCTTCCAATACGAGTTGGTTTTCCAGTTTTTGGATCCTTAATCATAAGGTTAGAAATGTGAATGGGTGCTTCCTTTTCAACAATACCTCCTTGCGGATGAGCCGCATTTGGTTTTGTGTGTTTTTTAACCATATTAACACCTTCCACAATAGCTTTCTCGGTAGCTCTGATAACTTCGAGCACTTTGCCTTCCCGTCCTTTGTAATTTCCAGTTGTTACAATAACGGTGTCGCTTTTTTTAATGTGTATTTTTTTCTGCATTGTTTGTATTTTATGCATTAAAGTACTTCAGGAGCAAGTGATATAATCTTCATATTTTTATCACGAAGTTCTCTTGCTACAGGCCCAAATATACGAGTTCCGCGCATTTCACCGTTATTATTCAGCAAAACAACTGCATTATCGTCAAAACGGATATATGATCCATCAGGACGACGAACTTCTTTTGAGGTACGAACAACAATAGCTTTCGACACGGCACCTTTTTTCATATCACTTCCCGCTATAGCACTTTTTACGGTTACTACAATGGTATCGCCCAGTGTTGCATAGCGCTTTCTGGTTCCGCCTAATACACGGATTACAAGCACTTCTTTTGCGCCACTATTATCGGCAACGGTACATCTTGATTCCTGTTGTAACATAATTACTTAGCTCTTTCAATGATTTCCACTAATCTCCAACATTTTTGTTTACTGATTGGTCGTGTCTCCATGATCTTTACAGTATCACCAATATTGCAGCTGTTATTTTCGTCATGAGCGTAAAACTTTGAAGTCTTGTTGACGAACTTTCCATAAATAGGATGTTTTTCCTTGCGCTTTTCAGCCACAACGATGGTACATTCCATTTTGTTGCTCACCACAACTCCAATACGCTCCTTTCTTAGATTTCTTGATTCCATTACTAACTCTGTTATTTATTAATTTCCCTTTGACGTAGAATGGTTTTTAATCTTGCTATATTTCTTCTCACCCCCACGATAGTCTGTGGATTTTCAAGTGGAGAAATGGCATGGTTCATTTTCATCCGTGTTAAGGAATCCGTGTCAGTCTGGATTCTTTCCAGAACTTCTGCGTTGGATAATTTTTCAATTTCTGATGTTTTCATTATTCAGCGGTTTCAGATTCGACATAATCACGTCTTACAATAAACTTAGTAGTAACCGGTAGTTTTTGAGCAGCCAAACGAAGTGCTTCTTTTGCAACTGTAAAAGGAACGCCATCGGCTTCAATCAATATTCTACCTGGTGTAATCGGAGCAACGAATGCTTCCGGAGCACCCTTACCTTTACCCATACGTACCTCAGCGGGCTTCTTAGTAATTGGTTTATCGGGGAATACACGGATCCATATTTGACCCTGACGTTGCATATGACGGGTTACCGCAACACGGGCAGCTTCAATTTGCCTACCGGTAAGCCATGTTTCCTGCAACGCTTTGATACCAAAAGATCCAAATGCTAACTGGTTCCCTCTTTGGGCCAGTCCTTTCATTTTTCCCTTTTGTACTCTTCTGAATTTTGTCTTTTTCGGTTGTAACATCCTTTTCTACTTCTGAAAGGTTGACAAATTATTTTTTTCTTTTCTTAAATCCGCTTCCTTTTGGACCACCAGCAACCGGACGACCAGGTTTCTGGCCAAGGTTTGGTGAAAGGTCACGCTTTCCATAAATTTCACCTTTGCAAATCCATACCTTCACACCCAGTAATCCGGTTTTGGTAAGGGCTTCTGCAAGTGCATAATCTATATCAGCTCTCAGAGTATGCAAAGGAGTACGGCCATCTTTATACATTTCTGAACGTGCCATTTCAGCACCATTCAAACGACCTGATACCTGAATCTTGATTCCCTGTGCACCCATTCTCATGGTAGAGGCAATAGCCATCTTTGTTGCACGTCTGTAGGCAATCTTCCCTTCAATCTGACGGGCAATGTTAATTGCCACAATCTGAGCATCCAGTTCCGGACGTTTAATTTCAAAAATATTGATCTGAACTTCTTTGTTGGTGATCTTTTTCAACTCTTCTTTCAGCTTATCAACTTCCTGACCACCTTTACCAATAATAATACCAGGCCTTGAGGTGTGAACAGTAATAGTAATAAGTTTCAGTGTGCGTTCAATGATAATCTTGGAGATACTTGCTTTTGCCAAACGGGCATTCAGGTATTCCCTGATTTTGAAGTCTTCCACGAGCTTATCGCCATAGTTGTTTCCACCGAACCAATTGGAATCCCATCCTTTGATGATCCCTAAACGATTAGCGATTGGATTAACTTTTTGTCCCATGTATTATTATTTATTCAGTTTCTTTAACTACAGTTAAACTATCAAGACTTACAGTCACATGATTGGATCTTTTTTTGATCCTGTGTGCACGGCCCTGTGGTGCAGGACGCAGTCTTTTAAGTATTCTTCCTGAATCAACAGAAATATTTTTCACATACAAATTGCTTTCTTCCAGGCGGCTTCCTTCATTTTTTGCTTGCCAGTTGGCAAGAGCGGACATGACTAATTTTTCAAGTCTGCGTGAAGATTCCTTGGAGGAAAACTTAAGTACATCAATAGCTCTATTTACTTCCATTCCACGTATCATATCGGCCACAAGCCTCATTTTACGGGGCGAAGTAGGACAGTTCTTCAAAACAGCAAAATACTGCTGTTTCTTAGCTTCCTTTAGTTCGTTTGCACTATTTCTTTTTCTAGCACCCATCGTGAATTCTTTTAATAGTTAATGAGAATCTCATGCCTTATTTCTTGCCTTTGGCATGTCCCCTGAATGTTCTTGTAGGTGCAAATTCACCAAATTTATGGCCTACCATATTTTCAGTCACATAAACAGGAATAAATTTATTTCCGTTGTGAACTGCAATCGTATGCCCTACAAAGTCAGGAGAAATTACTGATGCTCTGGCCCAAGTCTTAATAACTGACTTCTTATTAGTATCATTCAACACTAAAACTTTACGTTCCAGCTTGAAATCAATAAAAGGCCCTTTCTTTAATGAACGACTCATATTCTTCTCCTTTTAATTATTTCTTGCGTTTTTCTACAATATATCTGTTGGAAGCTTTCTTCAGGGTACGAGTCTTGAAGCCTTTTGCTAACAAGCCTTTGCGTGAACGTGGATGTCCACCTGAAGAACGACCTTCTCCACCACCCATGGGGTGATCTACCGGGTTCATAGCCACACCTCTAACGCGAGGTCTTCTACCCAACCATCTGGAACGACCGGCTTTTCCTGATTTCTCAAGGTTATGCTCGGCATTTCCAACAATACCTACTGTAGCACGACAAGTTACGAGCACCATTCTAGATTCGCCTGAGGGCAATTTCACGATAGCATACTTGCCTTCTCTCGAAGTTAACTGAGCGTACGTTCCGGCACTACGAGCCATCACACCTCCCTGACTGGGATGAAGTTCAATGTTGTGAACCAATGTTCCAAGAGGAATTTCAGATAGTGGTAATGTATTACCTATTTCAGGAGCGATCCCTTTACCAGTCTCGATTTTTTGGCCTACTTTCATCCCATTGGATGCAAGCATATACCTTTTTTCACCGTCGGGATAAACCAACAATGCAATACGAGCTGTACGATTTGGATCATACTGAATAGATTCTACAACAGCGGCAATACCATCTTTATCTCTTTTAAAATCGATAAAACGGTATTTGCGTTTGTGGCCACCACCTATATACCTCATTGTCATGCGTCCCTGGCTGTTTCTACCGCCAG
>DATGYU010000411.1:0-21535 GCA_035297625.1 Prolixibacteraceae bacterium | reverse complement strand
GTGTGTTTACGCCAATTAATTCTACCAAAAATGTAAAAACAATAATACCGGCAAAAGCCAAGGCACTTTTAATATTTTTAGGCTCATGATAAAACAACAGCAAAAAAGCGGCCAGCACTATGCCAACCGGGGTAAGCTGCTGGAACCAGGGTTTTAACCCGGGGATAAGAAATCCAAGAATGCCGACGATATACCAGATGATAATTAAAATAGCCAGTACCCGGTTTTGCTGAAATACCTTCATTGCTTAGTTTTTCGTAATTGTTCTTTTACAAGGCCTGCTACAATACGTGCTGAGGATAAACACAAAGGAATCCCTCCTCCAGGATGGACACTTCCTCCCACAAAAAACAAACCTTTCATGTCACTTCTGAAATTGGCATGCCGGTTAAACGAGGAGAACCTGCTGTTGGAACTACTGCCGTAGATAGAACCGTTTACAGATCCGGTCAGCCTTTCAATGTCCGGGGGAGAAAGCACCTGCTCACAAACAATTTTATCTTTAATGCTTTTATCCAGAATTCTTTCCATCTTGGCAAGAATATCTTTTCGTGCCTGCTTAATTATCTGGGTCCATGGCTGGCCTTTGTCGGCAGGGGCATTTATCATGACAAACCAGTTTTCATGGCCATCAGGGGCATCCGATTTTTGATATTTGCTGCTGATGTAAATATACACGGTCGGATCGGAATATACCTCCCCTTTTTCAAACAAATGATCAAATTCATCCTTGTAATGGGCACTAAAAAAGATGTTATGGATATCCATTTCCGGAAAGTTTCCTTTTATACCCCAGTAAAAGATTAGGGCCGAGGTGGAGCGCTCCTGTTTTTGAATATTTGTCAGGCGTTTTTTATCAGGCATCAGGACTGAATAAAAACGATGGATATCGATATCACTAACCACCATATCGGAAGGAATTAATTCACCGTTTATCCAAATGCCATTTACTTTTCCTTTATGGCATTCCACCTTTTCTACGTTGGCATTAAAATGAAAAATAACGCCCAAACGTTCTGCCTGCTGCTGTAAGGAATGGACAATGGTATACATACCCGCTTGGGGGATAAAAGCCCCTGTATTGTGCTCCAAATGGGAAATGACGCTTAAGGTGGCCGGGGCCTGGTAAGGATTGCTGCCATTATAGGTGGCATAACGGTCAAACAGTTGCACCAGGTGGGCCTCACTCAACTGTTTTTGATTAAAATCATGAAGGGTGGCAAAAGCATGCAGCTTTCTGAAATTCATTACAGTATTCAGGGATTTCAGGTTCACAAGGCTTTTGATATGGTGAAAAGTGCCAAAGATAAAAAGGTCGGAAGTAAGGTTATAAATGTCAGATGCTTTTTCAAGGTAGCTTTTGATCGTATTTTTTTGAACAGGCAACTTTGTTGAAATCTCCTCGATCATCTTATCCGCATCACTGAAAGCTGAAAGGATAGTCCCATCCTCATAGAAATAACGGGTAATGATATCCAGTTTTTTAATGTGAAATTGGAGGTCTTCATCCAGAAGTTCCAGTATGAGTGAAGGTAAAGTAAGCAAGGAAGGGCCTGTATCAAAGCGAAAGCCGTTGAACTGCAATTGTGATACCTTGCCTCCCGGTTTGCCTGAAGCTTCATAAACCGCCACTTCTATGCCCTGACGGGCCAGCCGAATGGCTGCAGCCAATCCTGCGATGCCTGAACCTATAACAATTACCTGAACCATAACCCATTTATCATACGATACAACCGCACTCCTAAGATAAGGGAATTTACACAAACATATTCATCCAAAATTACCTTCGTTGGTAATTCTTTTACCCGGTACGCAAGCCAGGCTATTGAAATCCTTTTGAAGACCTGGATATTTGTATTAATGAGAATAACGGTTCTTAATCTGGTATAATTTCCACCATGGAGTACGGGGAGATGCATGGTGTTCAAAATGATACCCAAAGAAATAACATGAAAGCATGGCCCACCAGTGAGGTCCCCTTTGGGTTCGCGCACGGTGAGGCATCATCGATTGGTGATGCGGTAATTGGTGTGGGCGATAAGTCCCAAAATAAAACAACTGGAAAGTGGAAAGGATGGATGGCAGTATCCAGAATAGTAGGAGTTTCCACTGGTCTACCCAAATCTGTAATATATTAAAGACTATGGCCAGAATGACAATCTGTTGCCAGGTGATATAATTTTTTAAAAAGGAAAACCACCATTTCCAAAAGTTTTGTGAAGTAGTGCAAAAGTCGGGATCGCCTGCTTCACCGGGATTAAGGTGATGCAGCTTGTGCTTTCCCACCAGCCGGGAGTAGGGAAGGGCCGCAAAAAGAAGAGTGGAAAGGTTCCCTATTATATTGTTAATCTTACGATTGCCCGACACCAGCCCGTGCATGGCATCGTGGGCCGTAATAAAAAGCCCGGTATAGAGATACATCTGAACAGGGATATAAACAAGCAAAATGGGAGAGGTAATTGATACTTCACTATAGGCCAGCAGCCAGGTCAAATGACCTAGCCAGGCAAAAATAATGAGGCCTGCAATAAATAGTCCCATAATTCGAATTGGATATGTGGAGGAAATAATATATTAACTTCCAGAGTAAAAAATTGTTTAACGATCATAAAATAGCCTATCTTTGATAGGACTTTCTTTACTCACAATAAGTACGTTAAAACTGTTTTGGCTAAAAAATTAATTCTGCTTTACTGAAACATTTTGATCTTCGTTTGTTTAATAAATAAGACAAAAAGATTAACAAATGCGCAAGAAGGTTATGATAATAGGCACAGGGCTGGGTGGTTTAACTACCGCACTTCGTTTATCTGTTAGGGGTTACGAGGTGGAAATGGTCGAGAAATACCACCGTGCCGGGGGCAGACTAAATCTCCTTGAAAAAGATGGGTTTACATTTGATCTGGGCCCTACCTTTTTTAGCATGAGTTATGAATTTCAGGAATTGATCAAGGATTGCAACATATCAATGCCCTTTGAATTTGTCGAATTAGATCCATTGTATTCGGTGCATTTTGAAGGGGACCAGCGCAGTTATCTAATTTTTAAAGACCTGAAAAAGCTGGCCAGGGAATTCCAGGAAGTCGAACCTGATTTTGAGCGTAAGCTTCACCGGTTTCTGCAAGCTGCCGGTAAGCTTTTTCATGATACGGAAAACATTGTTATCAGGCAAAACTTCGATTCTCTCACCCGGTACCTGCTCAAATTGACCACTGTACCTATCCGCCATGCCCCAAAGATGTTTTATTCCATGTGGGCAGAAATGGAACGCAATTTTGAATCCTTTGAAGTGAAAGTGATATTCTCGCTGGTTGGTTTTTTTCTTGGGGCCACACCCTTTGATACCCCGGCGGTTTATACCCTGCTCAATTACACGGAATTGGTTCACGACGGTTATTACAATGTAAAGGGGGGAATGTATAAGATTGTGGAAGGCCTGCTTATTGAACTGGAAAAACGAGGAGTTAAAATATATTACAACACGGAAATCACTGCCTACAAATCCCATAACGGGAGTGTCACTTCCTATCTTGACACCACAGGGAAAGAATGGAAAGCAGATTATTTTGTTGTCAATGCAGATGCTGCCAGTTTTAGAGGGGGGGTGATGAATCGTCCGGCTTTCTCAGAAAAGAAGCTGGATGCCAAAAAATGGACTCTGGCCCCTTTGACCATATACCTTGGGTTGAATGCCAAAATCACGGGAATGTACCACCACAATTATTTCCTGAGAAGAAATTTCAAAGAGTATGCAGGCAAAATATTCAAAAATAAAATCAAGTTGGATAAGCCTTACTATTACGTGAACATACAGTCGATGCATAACCCCGGGTATGCCCCCCCTGGAAAGGAGGCTGTGTTTATCTTATGCCCGGTGCCTGATTTACGTTTCAAGCAGGACTGGAGCGATGACCATGACATTGCCGACAGCATCGTAAAGGATTTGAGTGAGCGTACCGGCTTTGATTTTTTGGCCCATACGGAAACCCGCATCGTACTAAATCCCGTACACTGGGAAAAGATGTTTGGCCTGTATCGTGGAAGTGGCCTTGGACTGGCACACGATTTAAACCAGGTGGGTGGGTTCAGGCCAAAGAACAAGGATGAGCAATTTAATAATCTCTACTACGTCGGGGCTTCCACTGTTCCCGGAACAGGTTTGCCCATGACGGTCATCAGCTCTAGGTTGGTAACTGAACGAATAATAAAAGATCATGGAAATCTATCACAAAAATAACCTGGATTGCAGCCGCATCACCACCCACAACTACAGCACTTCCTTTGCTGTGGGCGTACGGCTTTTGAGCCCCAAATACCGTGAGGGAATCTACAGTATCTATGGTTTTGTTCGCTATGCCGATGAAATAGTGGATACGTTCTTTAATCAGGATCAGCAATTGATACTGGATGAATTCCGTCAGGAGACCCTGAAGGCTATTGATCGCAGGTTCAGCATTAACCCCATTATTGACAGTTTCCAACGAGCGGTTCATACCTATGGCATTGAAAAGGAATTGATTGATGCCTTTTTGTTGAGCATGGAGATGGATCTTTCCAACAAGGTATATTCCCCCGAATCACTGAAAACCTACATATATGGCTCGGCCGAAGTGGTGGGACTAATGTGCCTGCGTGTTTTTTATTCGGATGATCTTGAAAAGTACCAGCAGCTGGTGGCCCCTGCCCGCAAACTGGGTGAAGCTTTCCAGAAAGTAAATTTCTTACGTGATGTGCAGGATGATTTCAAGACAAAGGGCCGCGTGTATTTTAGCAACATTGACTTCGAACATTTTACCCCTGAGACCAAAAGACACCTGGAAACTGAAATAGAAAAAGATTTTTTCGAGTCGATGAAAGGCATCAGGCAACTAAAAAAACAGGTACGCCTGGGCGTTTACCTGGCTTACCGGTATTATTTCCACCTGCTCAAAGAAATCGAACAGGCTAACCCGGAAGATATTCTCAAAAAAAGATACAGGGTGACCTCTACCAAAAAAACGGTCCTTCTGCTGAAAGCTTTTCTGAGAAATTCACTGAATATTTTTTAAATCCTGTTAACTATCACTAAATTACAATGCCATAAAAACATATAAAAGTAAATGTCACTCTACTTTAATCTGCTAATTGCCACTCTTTCCATCCCTCTGATGCTGAGCTTTGATAAAAAACTTCAATTTTATAAGCAATGGACTTACTTGTTCCCATCGCTGTTTATCATTGCCACCTTTTATATTTTTTTCGACATCCGTTTTACAAGACTGGGCATCTGGGGATTTAACCCGCTTTACCACTCTCATATTCTGATTTTTAATCTCCCGCTGGAGGAATGGTTATTCTTTTTTATTGTTCCTTATGCCAGCATCTTTTTGCACGAATCCATAGTTTTGTATTTTCCCTCATGGCAGTTGAGCTATCCAACATCACGGACCATTACCATGTTGCTCCTTATATTTTTTGTATTGATTGCCCTGAACCATGTTGAAAAATCATATACCCTGTATATTTCAGTTCTTATGGTGGTGGCGTTGCTAATATCATTGTTTGATGCCTCAAATGTTATCCGTAGTTTTTTCATCACATTCCTTATTATCCTCATTCCCTTTGTTGCAGTAAACGGAATCCTTACCGGAAGCCTGATTGAGGGCGAAGTGGTCTGGTATAACAACGCTGAAAATCTTGGAATACGTATTTTTACCATCCCCATTGAAGATATAGGCTATGGATTCAGTTTGATTTTATTCAATCTTATTTTGAAGGCTAAATTAAGACAAGCCATCAATGGCAGAAAAGCTTGAAGCAACAGGAACAATCCATCTAATGAAGATTTTTGAAAGCTTGACAGGCCAGCCGATAAAAAGTAAAAATTACTTTCACTTGTCAATTTTTGCTACTTTCGCAGCCGTATTGATCCTGAAAAACCCAAGATGTTAAAACTGTTGTTATATCCTTTTTCTGCCCTCTATGGTCTTATTGTCGGAATAAGGAACTTTTTGTACGACTATAAAATATTTAAATCCACCGAGTTTGAAATCCCTGTGATTTCTATCGGTAATATTACCGTTGGAGGAACGGGTAAAACTCCTCATACGGAGTACATGGTGGAGCTTTTACGCAAACAGTTTATCGTCACAACCATCAGTCGCGGCTATAAAAGAAAGACCAAAGGCTTCCATGAGGTAAAGGCCGATTCACTGGCTACCCACGTGGGTGACGAACCCCTTCAGATTAAAAATAAATTCAAGGATATCCAGGTTATCGTGGATGAAAAAAGGGTTCATGCCATTGAGATCATTCAAAAGCAGGAAGCGGAGAAGCTGCCCGACATCATCATCCTGGACGATGCTTTTCAGCACCGCAGCGTAAGTGCGGGGATTAACATCCTGCTGATCGACTTTACCCGGCCGATCGATAAGGACACCCTGATGCCTGCCGGAAGGCTTCGTGAACCCCGCTGGCAGATGCGCCGCGCCAATGTGATCATCTTTACCAAATGCCCCCCGGAGATTTCCCCCATCACGCGCCGCATCCTGACAAAGGATGTGAACCTTCGCCCTTACCAGAACCTGTTCTTTACCACGATGGTCTACCAGCCCCTGACACCCGTCTTTGCTGAAGAGGCCATTGCCACGCCACAGCTTTCAACAGAAAAGGTAAGCATGCTGCTGGTTACCGGTATTGCCAACCCGGATCATTTGCAAAAATACCTGGGCGGCTTTTCCGAAGATATTACCAGCCTAAGGTTTCCCGATCATCATAACTTTAACAATGCCGATATTCACCAGATAGAGCAGAAGTTCCAGTCTATCGAAGCCCAACAGAAGATCATTATCACCACCGAGAAGGATTCCATGAGACTTAAGGACATGGACCTTTCGCCTGAAATAAAATCCCACTTATTTTATATACCGTTGAAGATAAAATTCCTTGACAGTGAGGGAAAGAACTTCGATGAAAAAATCGTAACCTATGTTAGAGAAAATAAAAGCAACCGCGACCTTCATAAGCGAAAGAGTAAAAAGACCCATTGATGCGGGCATTATCCTGGGTTCAGGTCTTGGTGGTCTGGTGAAGGAAATACAAATTGAACAGACCATTCCCTACAGCGAGATCCCTGACTTTCCCGTATCGACCGTTGACGGGCATTCGGGCAAGCTGATCATCGGCCGTCTGGGCGGCAAAACCGTATTGGCCATGCAGGGCCGTTTTCATTATTATGAAGGCTACTCGATGAAAGAGGTGACCTTCCCCGTAAGGGTGATGAAACAACTGGGCATTAACAACCTGTTTGTTTCCAACGCCTCAGGAGGCCTTAACCCTGATTACAAGGTGGGTGACATTGTGGTAATCAACGACCATATTAACTTTTTTCCCGAGCATCCTTTGAGAGGAAAGAATATGGAAGAACTGGGTCCCCGCTTTCCTGATATGAGCAAGACTTATGACCAGCACCTGCGCAACAGGGCCAAAGCCATTGCCCTAAAAAACAGTCTGACCATTCGTGAGGGGGTCTACGTAGGGGTATCCGGCCCTACCTTTGAGACTCCTGCCGAATATTTGATGTTCCGTCACCTGGGCGGTGATGTGGTGGGTATGTCAACCGTACCGGAGGTAATCGTAGCGCGTCATATGGACATGACCGTCTTTGGCATTTCAATAGTAACCGATAGTGGTGTACCGGGTCAGATTGTGGAAATCTCTCACGAAGAAGTGCAGGAGGTAGCCATGAAGGCAGAACCTAACATGACATTGATACTGAAGGAGCTGGTAGCAGGGTTGTAAGATTGGATATTGAAGATTCGATATTGGGTAATGGATATTTATTATTCCGAAAAAAATATCCAATATCGAATTTCCAATATTCAATATCGAATAAGAAAAGTAAAAAGGAGCACTACGGTGTTCCTATTTTCTTTTCTTATACTATATTAAAGAAATCCGGGTTATTAAGCCAAAATAATTTCAGGATCAATATTAAGCTTTTGATGTAGTAACTTTGCTACTTTTAAAGTAGGTTCACTTTTCCCATTTAAGAATTCACTAATCCTACTTGGACTAACTTCCAATAATTCAGCAAGACCTTTTTGTGTAATACCCATTTCTGCCATTCTGAGACGTATTACTGATGCAAGTGAAGGTTTAGCTATTGGATAGTACTTTTCTTCAAATTCAGCAACCAAGTCTGACAAAATATCAAGTTCAACAAAGTCCTTATTTTCTTTTGGAGTTTCATTACCAACAACCTGTAAAAGTTCTTCAATTCTCTCTAGAGACTTTTGATATTGTATTTCATTTTTTATTTCTGCCATAAGTATCTATTTTTTAAATGGTGCTGCAATCTATCTTATCGTATTCGGTATGGGTACCGATAAAACGGATATATATTTTCTGAGAAACAAAAATTATAATAACTACAATCCGATAGTTATTTCCTTTTATATTGAATACATATCTATTATTTCCTGCATAATCAACAGTACCAAATGTCCTTTTTATATCACTAAGATTATGCCATTCAGAATTAGATGATTTATGATACCATAATTGTAATGCAACATTCGCATCTGGATATCGCTCACAAAAATCAAGAATACGCTTATATGTTACAATTCGCATTTATTTTATATTTGTTCCAAATATATGAATTTTATTTCGTAATTCAGAACTATTCAATTCTTAAAATCTTACTTTATATATAAAAATGGGGTTCATTCCATTATTGAAAATCAACCATTATCTTTGTTCTATCATCTAAAAATTTAAGCCAAATATTCCATGACACGCATACCCACCTTTTCAGACATAGAAAAAGCACATGAGCTGATCCGTCCTTATATTCACCGCACCCCGGTGATGACATCCCAGAGCATCAATGAGATCGTGGGGGCGCAGTTGTTTTTCAAGTGTGAAAACCTTCAAAAGGTGGGCGCTTTCAAGTTCAGGGGAGCCTGCAACTCGGTTTTTTCCTTAACAGATGAAGAGGCCGCCAAGGGAGTCTGTACCCATTCTTCAGGAAACCATGCTGCCGCCCTGGCTTTGGCAGCGCGCATGAGGGGCATTCCCGCCTATATCGTGATGCCCTCCAATGCTCCCGATATCAAAAAGAAAGCAGTGGCCGGCTACGGGGCACAGATCACCTTTTGCGAACCTACCCTTGCCGCCCGTGAATCAACCTTAAGGCAGGTGGCTGAACAGACTGGCGCTAAGGAAATACATCCTTACAACTATTTCAATGTGATCTGCGGACAAGGAACTGCTGCCAAAGAGCTGATCGAAGACACCGACGGGTTGGACATTGTGATGGCTCCTGTTGGCGGGGGCGGCCTGTTGAGCGGAACGGCCCTTTCGGCCAAGGCCATGCTGCCCCATGTTCAGGTAATTGCCGCTGAACCTGCCGGTGCCGACGACGCATTCCGTTCCTTCCAATCCCATACCCTCCAGCCATCGGTGGCTCCCAAAACCATTGCCGACGGGCTGTTAACATCGCTTGGGGAGATCACCTTTGCCATCATCATCAATGAAGTAGACCAAATCGTAACCGTTTCCGAAGAAAAAATAGTAGAGGCCATGCGCATGATATGGGAAAGAATGAAAATCATCATTGAACCTTCCTCGGCCGTTCCTTTGGCTGCCATTTTGGAAAATAAACTCGATGTAAAAGGCAAAAGAGTAGGCATTATCCTAAGTGGCGGAAATGTCGATTTGGAAAGTCTTCCATTTTAAACAAGCCTATTATTTACAATTGGGAAAATAAGGATTCTTCCTGTAACCGTTTCATCCTGCCAGGTGATTGTAGGACTCCAATGAATATGGATTAAGGCGGTATTTCATGGCAAGGGAACAGGTAACCAAGGATCAAGCACAAAAGGCAGTGAAAAGGCCTGCTTCAAGATCAGGTTAAAACTAGACAAGAGGTTTGTAAAGTTCATCAACAAAAAAATAAAATCATCAAAAGACTCTACCTGCCATCCAAATTCACTGCCTTGCTATCTGCCACACATGTCCGGCATTAGTAACCTATTAGTAACTCATCTGTAACCTTTCTGTATCTGAGATTACAGAAAGGTTACAGATGAGTTACAGATGGGTTACAGATGATGGCAAAGTTCAGGGGATGCCTGGAGAAAGTCGGCCATCTTAAATAAACCATCTGCTATTCTTTACCATGAAAGGATTTCTGTTACAACAGGATGATAATTTTTACAGGAAAGAACCTTTCCAGTTGGCTAAAGAGTTGCTAGAAAGTGGCAGGTCTTGTTGCCTCTGCGTACCGATTCCAGTATCTTGACATCGACGGGGCGACCAAGGGCGGTCTCGAAGATGGTCTGGTGGGTGGCACGGGTGCATTCGCAATGCAGGTCGTTGGGCTTGGCAGGGCGGTATTTGGCCGCCGGGCAATAGCATCCCTGGGAGACTTCCCCATAGCGTACATGAACCGAATTGCCTTCTTTCCAAACTTCAAAATTCTTCTTATAGGCCTCAATTAGTTTATCGATATCTCCCTTGCCGTTTTTGGCAATATCACTTTTAAACGAAAAGCGGTTAAAGCAGCCGCGGCCACAGCCTGCCAGCAGTTTAACACGGGTAGGCTCATCCAGCTCTGTTTCAATGGTGGCCATCAAATCAGACAGCCAATTCTGGATAAACTCTTTTTCCTGCAAAAGCTGCTGGTATTTTTCGTCTTCAACAGGTAGGTTTTGCGAAGCAATAACACTGCTCACCGGCAATAAAAAACATCCGGCACATGCTCCGGCGGTCAGGGTACTACGAAAAAAGTCTTTACGATTCATGGGGTGGATTTTGGTTTACCATTAAGACGATTGGCAAAATAAAAACCCTTAAGGGGAAGGCAGAAAAATTTACAATTGGCTGCATTGGGGCCTTCAGGGACTATTGGAACCTCAGGGACAAAAGAGGAAGCAGCGACTTACACATCGAATGAGTCCCCTGTAATTTGGAATTACAAACTTTAAACTGTTTTGGGGTAGGGTATTTTCCTTCAAGTGGATACATAGGTAAAATCAGGTAAAAAACGGTGGATGGTTGAAGTTATGGAAACAACAAACAAAGCAGAAACTACAAACTTTAAACCTGAAACTTTGAACTTACAGCTGTTTCTCAAAGAAAATCACGGAATTCTAATCAGAGCGGATAGGAATTAAGGAAAATATTAATTGTAATTTTGTTGTTGGCTGTGGACGTTTCGTGATTTATATTCAGGAATTATTGGATTTATGCATCTTGTAGCGGATGAAAGAAAATGGTTTAAGGAGATTTTTGATGAGCACCATGACTACATCAGGAATTATCTGTATTATCTGTCAGGAGATCCCGACTTATCGGATGATCTTGTGCAGGATACCTTTCTCAAGCTATGGGAGATCAGGGAAAAGGTAAAGCAGGAGAGTGTTTTGCCCTTCTTGTTTACCATCGCCAGGCACCTGTATTTTAAGAGCCACCGCCGCAAAGCGGTTCACCTGAAGTTTTTCAGTAACTGGGAAGAACCGGCCAAAGAGGTATCGGCAGAATATGTGCTGGAGATGAAGGAATTTGATCACAAGCTGCAGCAGGCCCTGTCGCAGCTTCCCGAGAAAACAAGGATTGCCTTTTTACTAAGCCGGATGGATGAGATGAGTTATTCAGAAATAGCCACCAGCTTTGGCCTGAGCATCAAAGCCATTGAAAAACATATCAGCAAAGCAAAGAAAATATTAAGAGAACAAATTGGGCACAATATTTAGTGTCAAACAGCCATGAAGAATATAGAAGAAAAAATAGATCAACAATTGCGCAGCTATCAGGTGCCCACAGGAAGGACCAGGGAACAGGCCTGGGAACTGCTGAGCCAAAAGCTGGACCAGGCCCCAAAGCAAAGACAAAGGTCATTGACGACTTATTGGCTGATGGGTGCTGCCGCAGCCATTGTGCTTGCCTTTGTGGGTCTTTTCCAGTCTGGACTGTTTACCCCGGTAACGACTACTTCCATTGCCATGCAACAAACCGTTTGGTTACCCGACAGCAGCATGGTGGTGCTCAATTCAAGATCAACATTAAAAAGCAACTACCAAATCATTGGAGGCAAACGCCAGTTGAAGCTGGAAGGTGAAGCCTATTTCAAGGTAAAAAAAGGAAAGCCATTCATTGTAAGCTTTCCGGGAGGAACACTAAAAGTGCTGGGAACGGAATTCAATGTGATTGCCTATTCAAAAGAAGATATTCGGATTGACTGTACCTCTGGAAAGGTGCAGGTGATGGTTAACAATCAGCCTGTGATTTTAGTCAAAGGACAAGGCATGCATTTGACAGGCAATGAGTTAAAAGGCCCCTACTCCATAGATCAGGAAGAAGTACAGGGGAGGCTCAATGGTATTTATGTGTGGCATGAAGAGTCGTTGGATGGAATTTTTGCCTATATTGGCAACCGTTTCGGATATACCATATCGATGACTCCGTCGCTGGAAAAACGCAATTTCTCAGGAACATTAACGTTGAATAATCTGCGGCAGTCGCTTGAGGTACTCTCCGGGGCGATGCAGATTAAATATACCATCGACGATAGTTTAAAACACATAAGCATTGAAGCGCAGTAGAAGTCATTGTCTATCTCTTCTTATTCTCCTGTTTTTACTTTCCGGGCTTGCTATGCAGGCCCAGGAGCCCAATTTTAGCCTTCACGCCAGCAACAAAAAGCTAAGCCTGCTGCTTGAGGAAGTTTCGGGCAAACAATCCTGCAAATTCGCCTATGATGCCGATTATTTTTCAACAATAATCACCAATATTGATCTTGACAATACCACGGTCAATCAGTTGCTCGCTATTCTTTGCAAACAACATTCTCTGGGCTATAAACTCATTGATGGCACTTACGTGCTTTTTCGCGTAGCGCAAATGCAGGAAAAGCAAGTTACAAAGACCAGGGTTGAAGGAAAAGTGAGTGATATTAACACCAATGAAGCCCTGGCTTACAGTTACGTCATTCATCCCTCGGCAGGAACGATCACCAATGATCTGGGGCATTTTAACCTTCAGGACAATTCGGGCAAGGCTTTTAGCATCAGCATTTCCCATCTGGGATACCATCGCCTGGATACGTTAATACAGCCTGGGTACAGTGGGTTTCTCAATCTTCGGCTGAGGCCTTTTGCCATGGAACTTGCCCAGGTAAATATCAAAGCCCGCGAGAAAAACATGCTGGAAATGACCCCTCAAAGCGATGCCATCGCTTTCAATCCGAGGCAAACGGCCAATATCCCAAGGGTGGATGAAAACGATATGGTCAATGCCCTAACCCTTATCCCTGGTATTAACTTTTTGGGAGGTTCCTACAGCGGGCTGTCCATCCGTGGAGGCTCCCCTTCGGAAAACCTGATTACCATTGACGGGATCCCGGTATTGGAAACCAATCACCTTTTTGGCAATGTGAGCGCCTTGAATTCCAAGTTTATCAAGCAGGCCTTTGTTTCGAGAGGAGGCTATGATGTCAGTCAGGGAGACCGTGTATCGGGCATCGTGGAGCTGACGGGCAAGACTGGCAAAAAGAGTAACCCTGAGGCAGATCTGTCGGCAAACCTTATCAATGGCAATGGGTTTGCAGCCATCCCCCTGGGCAAGAAGATTTCCCTGTCTGGGGCTTTTCACCAGTCGTATGTCGACCGCTGGCATAATTACCTGTTCGACCGGCTGCAAAGCATATCGCCCGATAGAAGTGTCAGTTCCACCGAAGGCGATGGAACAAGCCTGACACCCATGGTCCGTTACAGGGATGCCAACGTCAAACTGTCGATTCGTCCAACGGAAAAACAAGAGATCAGTATCAATGGACTGTTCAGCGATGAATCCATGAATAAGGATTTTATCTTTGACAATGAACGCTCCTTCAGGCAGGAAAATGCGGAAGGAAACAGCCACGGGGCAAGCGCCAACTATTCGTTGCAGTATAAAAGCTGGCTCAATAAATTCAGTGCTTCCTATGCCCAACTGGAAAGAAATTCATTCATGGAAGCTGGCAGGACAGCCAATGTAAACAATGGAAATAAAAAGAAAAAACCCACCAAGGGAGCAAGATACGAGATGGAATCCGATCAGAACCATGTAGAGGAACAGAAGATATCGTGGCAATCGGAAGTTACCCATTCCATATTTCAGCATAAATTTGGGGCAGGGATGGTAAATGATGAGATATCCTACCGCTTTGAAGCACAAAAAAGCAGTGGCAATATCCCGGTGGATTCATTGGATGATCAACGGCACTCCACCATTTACCATGCCTATTACCAGCAGCAGGTTAATCCCTGGAAGCCTTTAAAAGTAAGGTTAGGTCTTCGTGCCGATTATCTGACCGGGACCAGGGAGGTGATTTACCAGCCCCGGGCAGGCATTTATCTGTCACCAATGGAAAACCTGGAGTTTTATTACCTGACGGGTAAATATGCCCAGTACCTGTCGCAGATCCGAAAAACAGACATTTACGGGAATTTTGCCCTTGCCTGGTATCTCCCCGACCTGACAGGCCAGGGCTTGTTAAAATCGGTTCATCATGTGGCAGGTGCAAAATTTGAAAAGGGGAAGATATTAGTCAATCTTGAATTTTATCAAAAGACAACCGATGGAAAGATGAATCTTTTTGCCACCCTCTATAAAAAGGCCAACGTGACCCGAATAGATTACAAGGCCTACGGAGGCAATGAAATCAGCCGTGGTATGGATCTTTTTGTGCAGTATCAGGATAACCAGTGGACACAGATGCTGGCCTATACGCTTTCCAATTCCCGCGAGCGGTATGAAGGCTATAACGGAGGAGCTTATTTTCCTTCTTTCAATGATCAGCGTCACCGTTTACGGCTGGTGGAGATGTACCGTCTGAAAAGCTGGATTGTCTCGGCCAGTTGGGTATACAATACAGGTTTTCCCACCCCGGTATCTGCTGTTGGAGAAGAGACCATACAGTTTGGCCGGCTGACCAGCTTTTCGCAATTGGACCTGGGACTGGTCAAACGATTCCATTACAGATGTTTTGCCCTTGATATGGGAGGCTCATTGCTGAATGTTTTCAACAGAAAAAATGTTCTTGAAAAGGATTTTTTCTCCATCAGTGATGCTACAGGAACCAGTACCTTAAAATCAGAGATTACGGGCATTTCCTTTACACCCGTATTTTATATTAATCTCAAGATTGGGATCTAGGAGATTTACAATTGAAAGTAAGGGAGCAGTATCCAGCTGCCTTTCTGAATACAGAGTACTGAACACTGATTACTGGCTATTTTTACTGATCTTCTCATATTTTTCAATTTCTAAGGTAGGGTATATAAACAGCTAAGGATACTGTTACAAAATGATCAGAAAAGCAGGATGGGTAACTTAACCTGCATTTACGAGATAACACCTGACGTTCAATTAATATTACCGGTGATATTAAAAGAAAAGGAAGGTATCAAACAATTGATAAGATAAAAAAAAGAAAAACTGAAAACATTTAAAATAAAAGACATGAAAAAAAGATTTTTTCAATTAGGTATGATTTTGCTGGTAAGTGCCCTGTTTGGTTTAACAGCATGTCAGGAGAATTCAGACACCATGGAAGCCAACAAAGGAAGACTGGTTGTGAAACTTACCGATGCCCCTTTCCCCATTGACCTTATTGACCAGGCCCTGGTGACAATCGATAAGATTGAAATCCGTAAGGCTTCCGACAGCCTGAGCAATGAAGAAGAAGGAGTCAGCCCATTTATTGTTCTCTCACAGGAAACACAGCAGTTCAACCTGTTGGACTTAAGAAACGGTATTACTGCCGATTTGCTGGCAATGACAATTGATACGGGCAAGTATGATTTGATTCGTTTGCATGTCACAGAAACGCAGATGATCTTAAAAGACGGTACTACCTTTAAGCTGAAAGTTCCGGGGAATGGCATTAAGATTAAAATCAACCCAACACTTGTAGTGGATGGTGGGGTGATCAGTGAAGTGCTAATGGATTTTGATGTGAGCAAATCCTTTGCTATTCAGGGTAATATAAAAGCCAAAAACGGCATTAAGGGATTTACTTTCAAACCCGTAGTACGTGCCGTAAGCCAGCAAAAGAGTTCAGGCATCAGTGGTAAGGTGGTGGATACAACCGGGGCTCCTGTTGCTCAGGCCTCCGTTGAACTTATTCAGGGTGACAGCGTGCTGACTTCTTCTCTTACCAACGAGGCCGGTGAATATGCCATGATAGGAATTCCTGCGGGAAATTATAAAATGGTTTGCGGCAAAGAAGGATTTACCTCTAAGAATGTATCAGAAGTAGAAGTAGAACTAAAGCATAAAACAATACAAAATTTTGAATTGGCCGTGGCTGATACTACCGAACAAGCGAACAATTAAATGATGATAGATCTGGTGAGAATTTCCCTAAAAAACCTCCCTAAATGACACAAAGCCTGCAGTGATTGCGGGCTTTGTTGCGTTAAAAGCAAGGAGCAAGGGTCCTGAAGTTCAGGCAGTCAAGAAACCAGGGACCTGGGGGAACTTAGGGATTAATGATGCACCAAGTTGAAACTTTAAATTTTGAACTTTAAACTCTACAGCATTGGGCTTAGAATGCGTGCAAAGGATTCTTTCACCTTATTGATTCTTGGACGTTTGACCCATTTATTAAGGGATACCTCCTGACTTTTGCCCTGGTCTTCCAAAAACTGGCGGGTAAGGGTTGCGGCAATTTCTTCATCATAAATCATGGCATTGACTTCAAAGTTGGTTTCCAGGCTGCGGAAGTCCAGGTTGGCAGTACCAACGGAAGAAAAAATGCCATCTACAATGATCACCTTGCTGTGAATGAATCCGGCCTTGTAAAAATAGATCTTCACCCCTGCTTCCAGTAATTCTTCCACATAGGAATTGGTCCCCCACTTGGGGAAGATGGCATCCGACAGGCCCGGCACGATAATCCTTACATCAATTCCGCCAAGGGCGGAGGTTTTCAGGGCGGTCATAATATCAGCCGTGGGCATCAGGTAAGGGGTGGAAATAAATACCGACTCAGATGCGCTGGCAATGGCCGAGAAATAGGCCTGACCAATGCTTTCCCAATCTGAGTCCGGGCCGCTGGCAGCCATCTGTACCAGTTTGCCCTTGCCCGGCTCAAAAGGTTTGAAGTACTTCACCCCTTTAAATATTTCTTTGGAAACAAAATACCAGTCGGCCATAAAGATGATCTGCAAGGCCGTTGCGCCTCCCCCCGTTACTTTCAGATGAGTATCTCGCCAATGGCCTATTCCCGGTATACCTTCCCGGTAACGGTCGGCAAAGTTAAGTCCGCCCACAAAAGCTGTTTCCCCGTCCACCACCAATATCTTTCGATGGTTACGATAGTTTACCTTGGAGGTAAGCATCGGAAAACGTACCCGCATAAAGCAATCGATCTTAATCCCGGCATCGCGCATGGAACGGATAAACTTTCGTTTTAACTCCCAGCTGCCCACATCGTCATAGATAAAACGCACCTCTACCCCTTCGTGGGCTTTCAAGATCAGCAGTTCGCGCAGATAATTGCCGATTATATCATCCTCCACGATATAATATTCCAGATGGATATGGTGTTTGGCCTGTTCGATGGCCTTAAATATCTCTGGGAAAGTCTGCTCCCCATTGTGCAGGATGGATACTTCATTGTTGCTGGTCAGTATGGCATTGGAATTGGAAAGTAATAAATTGATTAGCCGCTTTTTGGTATACAACCGTTCACTGATCTGGAACTGATTGTTTGGCATGTTGTTTAACTGCACCAAGGTCAGCTTTCTAAGTCTTTCAAGGTCCTTGAGTCCTTTTCGCGAGTACATCTTGTTTTTGCGATATTCCTGACCAAAGAACAGGTAAATGACAATTCCGAAAAATGGCAGCAATACCAATACCAATATCCAGCTGATTGTTTTCACCGGGTTACGGTTCTCCAGAATGATGAGAACGGCAATAAAGATGACGGTTAGAAAATAAACAATAGTTACAAGGCCTGGTACGGAACCCCATAGATCGAATAAAATTCCCATGCGATTATTAGGTTTTTGTATTGTAACGAAAATTCACAATAAATCTAATAAAAAAACAAATGACAATTGATTTATGTTGATTAATATACTATTTTAAGTCGCGTAGCCTTGTATTGCCAATCACATGCAATTTACAATCATCCATGTTTTCTATTGAGAGGGTAGTTCCATAAACAGATGGGGCTTTTACTCCCTTGCCAAAAAACTGATTACCGGTGTATACATACGCTTCATCCCAAAGATCAGCCTTTAGAAAGCTGTTTAAAAGAAAACTGCCTCCTTCCACTACCATGGAAAGGATATTTCTTTCATACAATGCTGTAAGCAATTGCGGGATTATATTCTTTTCAAAATCAATAGGAATGTATTTAACCATCTGGGTATCTGTAGCAGGAGATGCAGTAAATACCCAGGTAGGGACACTTTGGTCAAAAAGGTGCAAATCAGCTTCCAGCCTTAAAGTACGGTCTATTACCATTCGGATGGGCTGACTTCCGGTCCATTCTCTTACGGTTAGGGCCGGATTGTCAAACAGGGCAGTATTGGTGCCAATCAGAATGGCCGCTTCCTGAGAACGTTGTTTGTGCACCAGCCTTTTGGAAAGGGCATTGGTGATCCAGGTAGGATGCTGCGTTTCACTGCGGTCAGTATCAATATAACCATCCAGGGTCTGCGCCCATTTGAGCAGCACAAAGGGTCTTTTCTTTTCATGGAAGGTAAAAAAGCGGCGGTTGATCTCCCGGCATTGCTGTTCCAGAATACCGGTCTCTACTTTAATACCTGCCTTTTCCATGCGTTCAATGCCTTTTCCGGCCACTTTGGCGAAAGGGTCAACTGTTCCTATCACTACATGGGGAATGCCGCTACGGATGATTAAATCGGCACAGGGAGGCGTCTTGCCATAATGGGCACAGGGCTCCAGGGAGACATACAGGGTGGAATCAGCAAGCAGTGCAGAGTCTTTTACCGAACGGATGGCATTTACCTCGGCATGGGCCTGCCCGTATTGTTCATGGTATCCCTCCCCTATGATCCGTCCGTTATGGACTATCACGCATCCCACCATCGGATTGGGGGCCACCTCACCCATTCCCAACAGGGACAGATCCAAACAACGCTGCATGAAAGACTCGGATAGATTCATCGGTAAAAAATTAACTTTGTCAAAAATAACAATAAATGAAGCGAGCAGTTGCATTCCTTAGAAAAGAATTGGCAGGCATTTTCCCCAGCCAGGAAATTGAGAGCCTGATATTTTTGATCTTTGAAAAAGTGAAAGGATATTCCCGCACCCAGTTTCTGCTCTCTAAAGAAAAGGAACTGAGCGATGAAGAACTTCTTGAAATAAACAATATCGTTGCCCGGTTGAAAAAACATGAGCCTATACAGTATATCCTTGGAACCACTGAATTTTACGGGCTGCCGTTTTATACAGTGCCCGGAGTGCTCATCCCACGGCCTGAGACCGAAGAATTGGTGCAATGGATCATTGAGGAGAATCAGCCAGGTTCAGCTTCTATTTTAGATATTTGTACAGGCAGCGGATGTATTGCCGTTGCCCTTAAAAAAAACATCCCTCAGGCCCATGTGCAAGCCGTTGACATCTCTCCTGTTTGTATCGCCACTGCCATTCGAAATGCGCAGTTAAACGCAACGGATATCACAGTGGCAGAATATGATATTTTAAAGCAAATACCAAAAGTAGCTTTTCCCATGTTTGATATCATAGTGAGCAACCCGCCCTATGTAAGGGAATCAGAAAAGGGGATGATGGAAAAAAATGTTTTGGAATATGAGCCTGCCCTGGCCTTATTTGTTTCTGATAAGGAACCTTTGCTTTTTTATGAAAGGATTGCTGATTTTTCATTGAAACATCTTCATCCAAATGGCCGCCTGTATTTTGAAATCAATGAGGCCCTTGGGAAACAATGCATGGAGATGCTCCATGGCAAGGGCTTTTTGCAAATCATGCTAAAAAAGGACCTTAATGGCAAGGACAGAATGATTCGGGCAGTTTGTCCTTTCTAAAAAGAGGCTGCTATCATTCAATAAATTGTTATATTTGTAATAACTACATCAGGATGAAAGCGAAGACAGAACCAAAAATTCCTACCCCTTGAAGCATGTATATACATATACTTTAATGGTGCTCAATATCATTGCCCTTGTGGCAATCGGTATTTCCTCGCTTTCTGTGTTTATCAGCCCGGAAACTTTCTGGATTCCAGCCCTGTTTGGAATGGCTTATCCTTACCTGGTATTGGTGAACATTGTCTTTGTGATATTGTGGCTGTTTGTAAGGCCAAAATATGCGCTTCTTTCCCTACTGGCCATATTGGCTGGGTATGGGCACATCAGCAATTATATACAGGCTACAGGAGAAAAGACCGGGCAAAAAGGAGTCAGGATCATTAGTTACAATGTGAGGTATTTCATGGGAGCCACCGACTTTCCCAACAAGGAAAATGCCGATCATATTATCAATTTCCTGAGAAATAAAGATGCTGATATTATTTGCCTTCAGGAGGTAAGGTTAAACAAACGCCAGGTATTTGACATCAATAACACCATGCTGCCCATGGCCACACATATGCAGCTGGCCCATAACAGCCATGAAGGGGGCTCGCTTACCATGACCCGTTTCCCCATCATATACATGGGAGAAATAAGGTTCAAAAACTCCGGCAACATGATTATGTATACGGACCTGATAATGAATAAAACCGATACGGTCAGGGTGTATAATTGTCACTTGCAATCCTACAGGCTGAAAAATGCAGATATCAACAGCATTGATTCCATTAACTTTGAGGATCACAATAAATCCAAGGAGAAGATCCTGCAACTCAGTGTAAAATTTAAAGATGCCCTTATCAAAAGGGCAGAACAGGCGGCTACCTTAAGGGAGCACATCAACGCATGCCCTTACCCGGTAATCGTTTGTGGTGATTTTAACGATACTCCCGTTTCGTTTACCTATCATACCGTTAAGGGAGATCTGGAAGATTCATTCACCCAGTCGGGCAAAGGAACGGCCAATACTTACAACGGGAAACTACCCTCGTTCCGCATCGACTATATACTTTACAGCCCTAAGTTTACCAGTTATAACTTTGAGGTTTCCTCCCTTAACCATTCCGACCATTTTCCCATTAGCTGTGATCTGCTCCCGGCGAAGAAAGAGGAAAAGCAATGAGTTTAATGTTTAAAGTTTAAAGTTCTGGCGCATATTGTAAAGTCTAAAACGTTGGTCGGTCTTGCTCTCTCTTTGGGTATTTTAAAGTCTTTAAGGTCCTTATGGCTTCCGGCGAATAAAAGAGGTAAGGGGTTGCCTCCAAGAACTTGAAACTTTGAACTTTGAACTTTAAACTCCTCTTATGTTTGCGGCATATAAAATTAATACGTTTGTAAGATAATAAAAGGACAGTAATGGGAAAAAGATCCAAACCAAGACAACAAGAATTGTATGTCGTTACTAAGAGAACTTCCCATTACTGAATTTTCTTCGAGTC
>DATGYU010000410.1:0-12633 GCA_035297625.1 Prolixibacteraceae bacterium | reverse complement strand
GATATATCACTCCTTTCGGAAAAACTTTCCAGGTAGCCCCCCATCCCTTCGGATTGACATTAAGTGCCAATGGAAAGACGGCCGTTACTGCCAATTCAGGCACATCACCTATCTCCATTTCAATTATCAAAAATATCAATGCTGAAAATCCCCAGATACAGCAAATTCCTCCCGGGCCTTCAACGGATCAAGGAGTACTGGCCTCGGTTTTTATGGGCCTTGCCATATCACCCGATAACAAGGTGGTTTATGTTGCCGGGGGCCAGGCCAACCGCGTTTACCTGTTTTCAATAGCATCAGGGTTAAAGCTTGATTCAATTGACTGCTCGGTCGCTGAAACGGGAGAGAGTGTTCCAAACGGTTATATCGGCGATATGGTCTTAAGTAAAAAAGGGCGTTACCTGTATGCTGTCGACCAGATGAACTTCAGGATGATTGTCATTGATACCCGTCAAAAAAAGATCATCGCAAGTGCCCGCACCGGGCGTTATCCTTTTGGGATCATCCTTTCTCCTGATGGGAATAAAGTATATGTGGCCAATGTGGGCATGTTTGAATACAGTAAGATCGGCACCATCGAAGAAGATAAAGATCCTGCCAAAGCCCTTGATTTTCCTCCCTTTGGTTTTAACAGCGAAGAGATGAAAAAGGGTGTGCGCATCGATTCCATCAAGGTGCCTGGTTTGGGCGATCCCAATGTGCCCGAATCATTTTCTGTATGGTCTTTTTCTGTTAAAAATCCTCTAAAGCCTGAAATAAAGGCAAAGATTAAAACCGGAGTTCTGGTAGGGGAAGCCATTGAAGGCATCCCGGCTGTGGGGGGTGCCACTCCCAATTCACTGGCTGCTACCTCAAAGTATGTGTTTGTAAGTAATGGCACCAACGACAATATCTCGGTAATTGACATCCTGCATGATACCATCGCCGCAGAAATACCGCTTAAACTTCACCAGGCAGCAAGTCATTTCAGGGGGGTGATCCCTTTTGGCCTGACCGTTTCTCCCGATCAAAAGCGGTTGTATGTGGCCGAATCAGGCATCAATGCCGTCGGGGTAATCGATATTCCTACCCTGAAAGTAATGGGGCATATTCCCTCGGGCTGGTTCCCTTCAAAATTGAAAGTAACCCCCGATGGAAAGACCCTGGTAGTAAGCAATGCCAAGGGTTATGGCAGCGGGCCCAACGGGGGTATGACATTTAAGGAAGGAAAGGAAGGAAGTTATATCGGGAACCTGATGAAAGGAAGCGTTTCGGTGATGAACATCCCAGACGACAACAAGTTAAAAGAATTGACCCAACAGGTCATTGGGAACAATTATCTCATTGAAGAATATGAAAAAGTCAGCGACAGGCGTGGTGATAATCCCATTCCTGTTTACGGTGGGGAAAAGCAATCGCCCATTAAATACCTTGTCTTTATTTCCAAGGAAAACCGCACCTATGATGAGGTGTTCGGTCAGGTGGAAAAAGGGGATGGCGATGCTTCTATTGCCCGTTACGGCCATCATG
Organism: Prolixibacteraceae bacterium; assembly: GCA_035297625.1. Lineage (GTDB taxonomy): Bacteria > Bacteroidota > Bacteroidia > Bacteroidales > Prolixibacteraceae > Aquipluma. The sequence continues at coordinate 11,124 of DATGYU010000410.1, read as the reverse complement.
CCACCTTTACCAACCGAAACCATTCTTTAAAGGTGGAAGACGCGACAGTGATGCCCAATCACCTGAAACTGGCCTCTGAATTTGCCATTTCCGATAATTTCTATGTCGATTCCGATGTCTCAGCCGATGGCCATCGCTGGCTGGTAAACACCTATCCCAACGAGTGGGTCGAATCAAGCGTACCAGCCAGCTACGGGGGTAACCGCAATTATGACCCCAGGTCAAAAGCCCCGGGAAGCCTTGCCATGACCGGGTCGGCCGGTGCCATTTACCCGGAGGATTACAATGAGGCAGGCTCCATGTGGGATCACCTGGAACGCAACAAGGTGGAGTTCTACAATTTTGGCTTTGGGGTAATGTTTGAGCCTTCCTTTTATGACGATTCCTACAAATACACCGGGGTGAAGCATTACGTCAATTACCCGGTTCCCCTGCCCATGTTTTCACGCACTTCCAAAACCTACCCGACTTTTAATATGGCCATTCCCGATCAGTTCCGCATTCATCAGTTCCAGCAGGAATTTGAGGAAAAGTGGCTGACCCCGGGTAAAGAAATGCCTTCCATATTGACAGTCATTCTTCCCAACGATCATGGAGCGGAAGAGCGTGCCAAGGCCGGTTATCCTTTCCGCGAAAGTTACATGGCAGACAACGACCTGGCCGTAGGGAGAATTGTGGAATACCTCTCTCACACCCCTTACTGGAAAAACATGGCCATTGTCATCACAGAAGATGATGCCCAAAATGGAATTGATCACGTGGATGCCCACCGAAGTATCCTGATGGTTATCTCTCCCTATGCCAAAAAGAACTACGTTTCAAAAGTGCATTACAGCTTTGGAAGTATCTTCAAGACTTTCTGGAATGTGCTGGGTATGCCTTACCTGAACCAGTATGATGCCGCGGCCAATGATTTTGCCGATATGTTTACCGCCACCCCTGATTTTACCCCTTACAAAGCCTTGGAAGTAGACAAGCGGATATTCGATCCCCAAAAGGCCTTAACCCCTTTGGACGAGAACTTTGACTGGGAGGCGGTCAAGGAAACTCCTTTGATTGATGATGTAAATGACATGCAGATCGATCAGAAAGAAAAGAAGGAATATAGGCTGGAAGATCAAAAGAGAAAATAGGGTCTGCTATTAAACGCATCAATAGCGTTTTATTCATGGATTTACGTGCCGCGCCTTTTCTTTCCCAGGAATTATTTTTTTGTGAGCTTTGTGTAATTTCTTGGTGGTCTTTGTGTTTAAATCTTTTTTACCACAAAGCTCACAAAGAAATTACACAAAGTTCACAAAGAGATCTTTAATTTCTTGATGCCCTGCTGTAACTATTACCAGATCAAGTGCCATGTAAGAATAAGGAAATGAACCATACAACATCTGCCGGATAAAATTCGCTGCCTCTCCCCATTCTTAATTTACTCCAAAGTGTACTTTTTACTTGGAACATTCTTCTTATCTTTGCCCCTCATCATTTTAAGCCTTTAATACACATATCAAAAATGGAATATAAATTCTGGGAGATTGAGCCCAAATGGCAGCAATACTGGGAGAATAACAAAACGTTTAAAACGCCAAACGATTTCTCTAAACCAAAATATTACGTGTTGGACATGTTTCCCTATCCATCAGGGGCAGGGCTGCATGTGGGACATCCCGAAGGTTATACGGCTACCGATATTATCAGCCGCTACAAAAGAATGAAGGGCTTTAACGTGTTGCACCCCATGGGCTGGGATGCCTTCGGACTGCCTGCCGAACAGTATGCCATTCAAACCGGAACCCATCCGGCCGTCACTACCAATAAAAACTGCGATAACTTCCGTCGTCAGATCAAATCCCTTGGGTTAAGCTACGACTGGGACCGCGAAATCAATACCACCGATCCAAAATACTTCCGCTGGACACAGTGGATCTTTACCAAGTTGTACAACACCTGGTTTGATGCTGAAGCCGGAAAAGGTCGTTCAATCAGCGAACTGCCCATCCCTGCTGATATCCAGGCGCAGGGAGCTGCTGCTGTCAATACCTATATCGAAGAAAAACGTTTAGCCTATTATGGCGATGCCCAGGTATGGTGGTGCCAGTCGTGTAAAACCGTTTGTGCCAACGAAGAAGTACTTACCGATGGTTCGCATGAGAAGTGCGGAAACCAGGTAATTCGCAAAAACCTCAAACAATGGCTGCTGCGTATCCCGCACTATGCCGAACGTTTGCTGCAAGGGTTGGATGATCTGGACTGGCCGGAAGGCGTGAAGGACATGCAAAGAAACTGGATCGGCAAATCCTCAGGTGCCGAGGTGGACTTTGCCATCGAAGGAATCAATGAAAAACTGCGCGTATACACTACCCGCCCCGACACCTTGTTTGGTGCCACCTATATGGTCGTATCACCAGAGCATCCGATGCTTTCAATACTGGTAACTTCGGAAAATCAGGAGGAGGTTAAACAATACATACAGGCCGCCTCGATGAAGTCAGACCTTGACCGTACGGAACTGGCCAAAGATAAAACAGGGGTGTTTACAGGGCGCAATGCCATTAACCCCATTACTGGTCTGCCGATCCCGATCTGGGTGGCCGACTACGTTTTAATGGGCTACGGAACAGGGGCCATCATGGCCGTACCGGCTCACGATACCCGTGACTTCGAATTCGCTCAAAAATTCAACATCCCGATCATTTGTATTTTGGATCCCAAGGGTGCGGATGAAGAAACCCGCGCCAAGGTGCTGGCCGGACAGGCCTGCTGGACTGAAGACGGCGCATACATTAATTCTGCCAACCCCGCTATTGGTCTTGACTTAAATGGCATGAACAAAAAGCAGGGCATTGCCACTGTGGTAAAATGGCTGGGTGAAAATAATATCGGTCAGGCAACTACCAACTTTAAGCTGCGCGACTGGCTTTTCAGCCGTCAGCGTTACTGGGGAGAGCCTTTTCCTGTCATCCACTGGGAAGATGGCGAGATATCTCTTGTGGAAGATGAACTGCCCGTTGAGCTTCCTGCCATGGAGAAATACGAACCCGGAGAAGGCGGCGAGTCGCCTCTGGCCAATGCTACCGACTGGCTGTATGTAACCGACAAGAACGGTCGCAAAGGCCGCCGCGAAACCAACACCATGCCCCAGTGGGCTGGATCGTGCTGGTATTATTTGCGCTACATCGATCCCGGAAATGATGAAAGCATCTTTGATCCCAAGCTGGAAAACTACTGGATGCCCGTTGACCTGTATGTAGGGGGAGCGGAACATGCCGTGTTGCATTTGCTCTATTCACGCTTCTGGCATAAAGTATTGTTTGACCTGGGTATTGTATCCACCGGCGAACCCTTCCAGAAACTGTTTAACCAGGGAATGATCCTGGCTTTTGCCTACCAGACTTCAACAGGTGCCAAGGTAGCCAGCGATTTGGTGGAAGAAAAGGAAGGAAAATATTACCATACCGAAACCGGTGAAGAACTGCAGCAGATTGTTGCAAAGATGTCCAAGTCCCTAAAGAATGTTGTCAATCCAGATGATGTGGTTGCCAAGTTTGGCGCCGATTCCTTGCGTTTGTACGAAATGTTCATGGGCCCGCTGGATGATGTGAAACCCTGGGCCGAAAATGGAGTAAAGGGCGTATTTGGCTTTTTGAACCGTGCCGCCCGTTTCTTTGGAAACCTTGAAAATATTACCGATCAGGCCGATGACAAGGAAACATTGAAACTGCTTCACCAGACAATCAAAAAAGTGGCTTTCGACATCGAGAACATGAAATTCAATACCGGTATCTCGGCCCTGATGGTGTTCAATAACCTGGCCCTGAAAAAAGGCAAGGTAAGCAAGCAAACAGCCGAAACTTTTGCCAAAATACTGGCCCCTTATGCCCCTCACCTGGCCGAAGAGTTATGGCAGTTATACGGTCATAGCGAAACATTGGCTTACGAAGCATGGCCTGAAGTGGACCCTGCCATGCTTACCGAAGAGGTGTTTGAATACCCGGTTTCCTTTAACGGCAAGGTGCGCTTTAAAATTGAAATGCCCGTTGGAACACCCAATGCAGAAATAGAAAAAGCGGTACTTTCCCATGAAACCTCTCTGAAGTGGCTGGAAGGAAAAACCCCGAAAAAGGTAATTGTGGTACCTAATAAGATAGTGAATGTGGTAATCTAAGCCTTATTCTTAATATTGGGAAAAAGCACAGTACGGCAGTACTGTGCTTTTTTTATGCTTTAGAACGAGGACGGAAATTTGAATTTTCAAACTATCCTCCCTGTGACCCCTTGTGTAATTTTTTGCTGTGGTTTTTCTTATGCCTGCATTTTTTCTTGATCTGAGTGAACCCTTATCGTAATAGGTTGATTTGTCATCTGCTCAATACACGCCCAATACCAACTCAATACCAACTCAAGAGCTTACGGGTACATTACGGGTACATTACAGGTAGGTTACAGGTACATTACAGGTTCCAGAACCTGTAATGTACCTGTTATGTACCCGTAACCAACCTGTTTAGACTTGAGTTGGTATTGAGTTGGTATTGATGCTGTATTGAGCAGGTGACAAATATTGTCATATGGGTCAGGGCATTGTTTTAAGTGTCCACAGTGTTAACAACCTTACCAAAATGTAATCATATCATTAAGTCTGCATTTTCCTGATTTTTCACATAAATTCCCGTCCCAGGACTTCTTTGTTTTGCAGCCCGAAAATATTATCCGTATTTTGTGTTGCATTCCGGATAGAAACAATTTGATTATGACCATTGAAAAGAAACAGAAGATTCAGCAAGTTATTAAGGATTATATCATTATCACTTTTGGACTGATCATGTATTCCCTGTCGTGGACTTTTTTCCTGGTCCCGGCTGAAATTACCGGGGGAGGCATTAGTGGGCTGGCCGCAGTGATTTTTTATACCTATAAAATTCCCATCGGGTTGACTTTTTTTGGTATCAACCTTATTCTGGTGGCCATTGCCATGAAGGTACTGGGGGCCAGTTTTGGAGTAAAGACCATCTACAGCATGGCCGTTATTTCGTTTGCCTTAAGCTTTTTGCCTACCATGCCTGCCGAGTACGTGATCCATGATAACTTTTTGGTTTCGGTGCTGGGCGGTATGATGGGCGGTGCGGGCATTGGCCTTGTTTTTTCAAGGGGCGGCAGCACCGGGGGAACCGATATCATTGCCATGATCATTAACAAATACCGAAATATCAGTCCGGGCCGGATTATCATGTATTGCGATGTGATCATTATCGGCTCTTCCTTTTTTTTGCTCCATTCTATTGACAAGATGGTTTACGGCTTCGTCTCAATGGCGGTGGTATCCTATACCCTGGATGCTTTCCTGAGCGGCTCCAATGCTTCGGCACAACTGTTTATTTTCTCACCCAAATGTGAGGAGATTGCCGATTTTATCAATAATGAATCCATGCGCGGGGTGACCATGATAGACGGAAAGGGATGGTACACGCAGCAGGATGTAAAAATACTGATGACCATCGTGCGTAAAAAAGAGACCAGTATGCTGATGCGCAAAATCAAGGAAATTGATCCCAATGCCTTTATTTCGATGGCCAGTGTGATGGGCGTTTATGGCCAGGGTTTTGATAAAATCAAGGGATAAAATCATTTCTGTTTCATCCATTAACATTTTTTAATTGTTTTTTCACATCCGGTGAGAAAGCTGAGAATTAGCCGACAGCAAGGCCTTTTTAACGGTCGGGAAAGGTTGCAAATTGCATTGTTGAGATAAATCAATGACGTTTGTACGTATAAATGCTTACTTTTGGAAGGAGGAAGGCAGGCAGGCTGAGTGCTATTTTCAGCCTGTCATTTATAAAGCAAATTTTTACAAATGAAATTACATATCCCCGAAAGATACAGGACAATTACGCGTATAGTTATTTGGTCCGTTGCATTTATTGCTCTGTTGCAGGTCGCTTATTTTGTTTTTGACATGTACCAGACCAGGCTTATCGAAAAGGAACTCTCAACACAAAAAGAAGAAGTAAAACCGGAGCCGATCATGCTTTTTGATATTCAGGTCGATTCGTTCAATGTGGTTAGCGACCAGGTAAGGCCGGGGCAAAACCTGTCGGATTTGTTGAATGGCAAAGGCATGGATATGACTAGGGTGGATGAAATCTCTAAGAAGATGTCTGCTGTCTTTGATGTACGTAAGATGAAAGTGGACAATCCTTATTATTTCTTCATGAATAAAAAGCAGCCTTCCAAGGTGGAGTATTTTATTTATGAGATTAATGCCGTGGATTATGTGGTTTGCCAGTTTGGCGACAGTATAAGGGTTTACAGGGACAAAAAACCAATGGTTACCCAGATCAAAACGGCAAGCGGGGTGATCACCTCATCGCTTTATAAGGACATGGAAGCACAGGCGCTGAATATTAAGCTCACCCATGACCTTTCAGAAATTTACCAGTGGACCATCGACTTCTTCGACATCAAGAAAGGCGATAAGTTCAAGGTCATTTATGAGGAGTTTTTCGTGTACGGTAAGTCCATCGGAACAGGCCGCATTTATGCCGCTCAGTTTACCCACAATAAGGAAGATTTTTATGCCTTCAGCTATACCCAGGATAATGAAGACCGTTTTTTTGATGAGAAGGGGAAAAGCATGAAGACCGCTTTTTTGAAGGCTCCCCTGAAGTTCAGCCGCATCAGTTCGATGTTCTCAAACAGCAGGTTTCATCCGGTGCTTAAAATACGCCGGCCTCATCATGGGGTGGATTATGCAGCGCCCACGGGAACGCCCGTTTATTCCATTGGCGATGGAACTGTAATTGCAAAAGCTTATCAGCCGGCCGGAGGGGGTAATTACCTGAAGGTAAAACATAATGCAACCTATACCACCAGCTATATGCATCTCAAGGGATTTGCCCAGGGAATCGGGGTGGGGGTTCATGTAAAACAGGGCCAGACCATCGGTTATGTGGGCGCTACCGGGTTGGCCTCTGGTCCTCATCTTGACTTCCGGGTCTTCCAAAACGGAACGCCCATTGATCCGCTGAGCCTGAAATCACCCAAATCAGATCCTATTAACGCGAACCTGATGAAGGAGTTCTCGGTACACCGCGATTCGTTGATGACAAGGCTGCAAAAATTATAAAGAGATTTTAAGTATTTTGCCAGGGAAGAGGGAGTTTTATCCCCAATTTGGTAACTTTAATAGATGAAACTTTCTCTTCTTTATAAAGATTTCTTCAACAGTGAAAAGACCGGTGGACTGATATTAATCGTAAGCACGCTGGTTTCCCTGCTTTTGGCAAATTCAGCCTTTCAACAGAGCTATACCGGGTTTTGGAACCTTGAAGCGGCTGGGCATAGCATCACCCATTGGATCAATGACGGATTAATGGCTATTTTTTTCCTGTTGATCGGCCTTGAACTGGAACGGGAAATTTATATCGGTGAACTTTCTGATCTGAAAAGTGCTTCCCTGCCCATTATGGGCGCTGTTGGAGGGATGCTGTTGCCTGCCGCATTTTTCATGTTGTTCAATTATGGAACCCAAACACAAGGAGGAGCAGGAATACCTATGGCTACCGACATTGCCTTTGCCATCGGGGTGATGTCGCTATTGGGAAACAGGGTGCCTTCTTCTCTTAAAATATTTCTTACCGCCCTTGCTGTTATCGATGATTTGGGAGCGATCATCGTGATTGCCATTTTTTATACCAAGACCCTTCTTATCGGTAACTTGTTGATATCAATTGGAATATTTATTGTCTTGATCGGTTTAAACCGGTTAAAAGTCAATCGTCTGCTGCCTTATTTGATTGGGGGCATTTTAATGTGGTATTTCATGCTGCATTCGGGAATTCATGCAACCATTTCTGGGGTATTGCTTGCCTTTGCCATCCCTTTTGCAAAGGGCGGGGAGCGTTCTCCTTCCTTTATTTTGCAGCATGCCATTCATAAGCCGGTGGCTTTTCTTATCCTGCCGCTTTTTGCACTGGCCAATACTGCCATTATAATTGAGCCGGGTTGGTATACTAACCTTGCAACCTCTGCCAGCATTGGTATTTTTGCAGGTTTGCTCCTGGGAAAGCCTCTTGGCATATTTATTATTACTTTTCTGGCCGTAAAGCTGAAAATAAGTATTCTGCCCGAAGGCTTAGGATGGAAACACATTTTCGGTGCCGGGCTTTTGGCAGGAATAGGTTTTACAATGTCCATCTTTATTACCCTTTTGGCTTTTGAGGATTTAGCATTGATTAATCAGTCGAAAATTGCCATTATGCTTTCTTCCCTTATGGCAGGAATAGTTGGTTTTATCTGGTTAAAATCAGTCTTGCGCAATTCACTGCCAGAAGAGGAATGACAAGGAGTTGTTCGTCTTTTCTTTTTATTCTTTATTGTCAGAAATGCATGACCCAAAGTTGCTTGTAAGCGATCCTTCCTGATAGCTGAATCACGCTTAAAATTCCTACATTTGCAGTAATGATTGATCATTCTACCATAGAAAGAATATTGGATGCAGCAAATATTTCAGATGTTGTATCAGAGTTTGTTACCCTTAAAAAGAGGGGTGTCAACCAGCTGGGGCATTGTCCGTTTCACAACGAAAAGACCCCATCGTTTACCGTATCCCCTGCCAAAGGAATCTTCAAATGTTTTGGTTGCGGCAAGGGAGGCAATGCGGTGAACTTTATCATGGAACTGGAGCAGCTCAGCTATCCGGATGCTTTAAGATGGCTGGCCAAAAAGTACCATATCGAAATTGACGAAAAGGAAGAGACGGATGCGGAGAAGCAGCTGAAAGATGAGCGCGAGAGCATGATGATCGTCTCGGCTTTTGCCCAGAAGTATTTTCACAATTACCTGCTCAAGGAAAATGAAGGCCGCACGGTGGGTTTAAGTTATCTTCGTGAAAGGGGAATCCGGGATGATATCATCGCCAAGTTCGAACTGGGTTATTGCCCCGATGGCAAAGACCTGTTTACCCAGGCTGCCCGGCGGGAAGGTTATAAAATGGATTACCTTGAAAAGACAGGACTGACCATCAGGCGGGATGACTGGGTGCGCGATCGTTTTGGAGGCCGGGTGATCTTCCCGGTGCTTAACGTGGCAGGCAGGGTGATCGCTTTTGGAGGCCGAACCCTTACCAATGACAAGAAGGTGGCCAAGTATCTTAACTCACCCGAGTCGGAGATTTACCACAAGAGCAAAACACTTTATGGAATTTACCAGGCCAAAAGGGATATTGCCCGTTTGGACAAATGTTACCTGGTGGAAGGCTATACCGATGTGTTGTCATTTCACCAGGCAGGGATAGAAAATGTGGTGGCCTCATCGGGCACATCGCTTACTATTGACCAGATAAGATTGATTAGGCGCTTTACCCCCAACATTACCATTGTTTATGATGGCGATGATGCCGGTATCAAGGCTTCGCTAAGAGGCATCGACATGGTACTGGAAGAAGGCATCAATGTGAAGGTATTGCCATTGCCACGGGGCGAAGACCCTGACTCATTTGCCCGTTCCATGAGCGCCTCTGAACTGACAGAATACATTAAAAACAAAGAGACCGACTTTATCAAGTTCAAGACCCAGCTTTTGATGGAAACGGTTGAAAATGACCCCGTATCCAAAGCCAGGCTGATCAATGAAATTGTACGCTCCATATCCGTGATTCCCGATACCATCACCCGGACCCTGTATATCAAGGAATGCAGCCGGCTGATGGATGTCCAGGAGGCGGTTTTGTATTCTGAAATAAGAAAGATTCAGAATAAGCAGACGGAAGACCATACCCGCAAAGAATTGCAGGAACAGCAGGTTAAGTCATTTAATCCGCCACAGCCGGTGATAGAAAAAAAGGTGGCCAATCCATTTGAGACCGAAGAGCGGGAAATCATCAGGGTGCTGCTTAAATTTTTCCACCAGGTCATCTTTGAAGTGGAGGATGAAGAAACCCATGAGATCAATTCCTATACGGTCGGGGAATACGTGATTTCAGAGTTGCACAATGATGAACTTACCTCGGTGAACCCGCAGGTTCAGTTTATCCTGTCTGTTCTGGAAGAGAACCTGGAAAACAAAAGCTTTGATCCCATGAAGTTCTTTACCCGCCATCCAAATACTGAAGTCAGCCAGTATGCCAGTCATATCATGGCCGACAAACACATCGAAAGCAAACGATGGAGCAAGGCCGGCGCTTTCATTGAAACAGAAAGTGAACTGCTTTATATGCTGGTTCCTAAACTGATCAATGAGTATAAACTAAAAAATGTAAAGACATTGCTTCGAAAGCTTGAACAGCAGATAAAAGAAGCCGATATCAATGCCTTCGACTATCAAATGGAATTGATGAGTCAACATAAACAATTGATGGAAGTGCAGAAGGAATTATCCAGATTACTGGACCGGGCAATCAGTTAACCTGGACTTTTTAATGATAAGATGTAGCGATTTTTTCTATTACCATACAAATCACTAAATCTGGTAAACCAATACAACCATTCGAAAAAAGATGAGAACACTTTTTATAGAAGACAGACAGGAGATCAATGACATCCTCAAACAATGTAAAACATGTTACGTGTCCATGTCCGATAATGATACTCCTTATGTCTTACCGCTGAACTTTGGTATTGATGGCAACAATGTAATATTGCACTCAGCCCCCCATGGCCGCATGTGGGAGACCCTAAAAAAAAATCCTAAGGTATGTATCATCTGGACGCTGGGAGAGAGCCTGGCATGGCAGGATGAGCATGTTGGCTGCAGCTATCGGGTGCAATCCAAAACGGTAATGGTGGAAGGGGAGGTTCAGTTCATTGACGACTATGATGAAAAGGAAAGGCTATTTTTACAGTTTATGACCCAGTACAGCGACCTTACCTTTAAGTTCAACGCGCCATCCATCCGAAATGTGGGATTGATTGTAGTACCCATGACAAAGCTTACCGCAAAGGCTTTTGGTGAGAAGGTGAGGAAGTAAGAGCAAGGGGCATGGAGCATGGAAGAGGGAGAAAGGAATCATCTGGATGATTAAATGGTTGATTGCTTGCAGTCTACAAAGTCCCAAAAGTCCTTGAAACTTGCTAAGGGCCATCTAAAAGGGGTAAATTGTAAATTGTCTAATTGTAAATAAACAATGATACTAGT